>DATKPZ010000034.1:0-20536 GCA_035523815.1 Alphaproteobacteria bacterium | reverse complement strand
ACGGCGCTGCCGGCCATGTAAAGGCGCCAGACGCGATACGCGGCCTCGCCGGCTTGCGCGATCGCTTCGTTGCGGTTGCGTTCGAGGTTGTCGACCCAGGCGCGCAGCGTTCGCGCGTAATGCTCGCGCAGATTCTCGACGTCGCGTACCTCGAAGCCGTGTCGCTCGGCGATCGCAAGGCTGTCGGCAACCGCGACCAGGTCGCCGTCGGGAAAGACGTAACGCTCGATAAACGGATTGGGCGGCGGTTTGCGTCCGGGGCTTTGCTCGGCGATGCCGTGGTTGAGGAAAAGGCCGCCCGGGCGTAGCGCCGCGTAGGCGCTCGCGTAGTACGTCGGAAGCATCTTGCGGCCGACGTGCTCGACCATTCCGACGCTCGCGATACGGTCGAAGGTTCGGTTCCCCAGGTCACGGTAGTCGCGAAATTCCACTCGCGCGCGTTCGCCCAGCCCCAGCTCCTCGATGCGCCGGTTAGCCTCTTCGTACTGCACGCGGCTGAGCGTGATGCCCAGCGCTTGCGCGCCGCGCTTGGCCGCTGCGATCACGAGCGATCCCCACCCGCAGCCGATGTCGAGGAACGACATTCCCGGCTCGAGCCGGACCTTGCGCAGGACGTAGTCGAGTTTGGCCTGTTGTGCCTCATCGAGCGTCGTGACCGACTCATCGTAGTACGCGCACGAATACACCAGGTCGGCGTCGAGAAAGGTGCGATAGAACGCGACGGGATGGTCGTAATGGTACGAGATCGCGGCGCGGTCGCGCTCGCGTGAGTGCCGCTTGCCGTGCAGGTCGGCGCCCGGCGGCGCGGGTCGCGTCTCGCGCGGCAAGCGCAGGAGCCCGAGCGCGATGCGCGCCTTCTGCAAAGCCGAGCGCGAATTGCTTGCCGCGTTGATCTGCGCGATCGCTTCGGGAAGGTCGCCCTCGATATCGATGATGCCGGAGATGAAGGCGTTGCCGGCGTGCTGCTCGAGCGGTGGCGTAAACGCGCTGCGCAGCGCGCCGGGCGTGTTGACGATGAAGGTGAAGTCGCGGCGCCCGTTCGTGCTGGGAAGCGTCGTGCCGTCCCAAAGGCGCACGTCGAAATTATGACGGAACGACTCCCCGAAAATCGCCTCGAGGATCGCCGTTGCGCGCGCGGTCACGAGGCCAGCGTTTTGGTTCCCGCGCGCGGTCCGTAGACCACGTTTCCGCCGACCATCGTGCCGATGACCGCGTGCTGCGAGTCCCAGAAAGAGAGATCGGCGCGCATGCCGGGCGCGATGCGCCCCATCTCGCCCGCGAGCCCGATCAGCTTCGCCGGCGCATGCGTGGCGGCCATGACCGCCTCGGAAAACGAAAGGTCCGCGTAGGACATGAAATTGCGAACGGCGTGGTCGATACGCAGCGCGCTGCCGGCGATCGTGCCGTCACCCGCGCGCATGACGCCGCCGACGATCTGATAGGTCGTGTCGGGCGGTGGCATGAGGTCGGTTGCGAGCACGATGCGGCCGCCCACGGTGCGATACAGCACGTCGACCATCACCGGCGCCACGTGATACCCGTCGCTGATGATCTGCACCATCGTACGGCGATCCTGAATGAACGCCGCCAGGATCGACGGGTCGCGGTGAATCAGCGGCGGCATTCCGTTGAATGCGTGCGTCAGCGAGCGAAAGCCTAGGCCGATCGCGAGCATGCCGTCGGCGTAGCGCGAACTCGTGTGGCCGGCCGAACAAACCACGCCGTGTTCTAAAAAGACCCGCATCGCGTCGGCCGCGCCCTCGACTTCGGGAGCCATCGTCACGAGCAGGCACGCGCCCTTGCAGGCATCGACCATCTCTTTTGCGCGCGCCGCCGAAGCGGGAAGGAGCCACTCGCCGCGATGCACGCCGCGGAACTTCGGATTGAGAAAGGGCCCCTCGTAGTGAACGCCCAGGCAACGCGCGCCGCGCGGCTCGTCCTCTTCCAGATCATGCGCCGCGTCGACCACTTCCGAGGCGATGTGCAGCATCGATTCAAAGGGCGCGGTCATCACGCTTGCCACGAAGCCCGTTGCGCCCATACGCGCGTACTCGGATGACGCCACCGCCACCGCGTTGCCTTGATCGCGATTGAAAAGCATGTCGCCCGCGCCGTTGGTATGGACGTCGATCAGGCCAGGAGCGATGCTGCTGCCCGCGGGGAGAGGATAATCCGAGGGGCCGTCCGCGCCGAGGATTGCGGCGATGCGTCCGTTCTCGATGGCAATGCGGCCGACGGTCGACGTTCCATCGCCGATGGCGAGGAAAGCCGGCCCGAGCGTTGTGGTCATAACCGGAGGAAATCGCTTCGACGCTCGGCTCATCCGCGCCCCTTGCCGAACATACGTGCGAACAGACTCGGCGCCCGCTCCGGGGGCGCGTGAGGCGGCGGACCGGCCGGTTGCGCGGGGCCGCTCACTCGCGCCAATCGCTCGAGCCGAGCCATGTGGCTTTCGGCATGTGCTTCCAGGGTGGCTCGCAGGGCTTCCATTTCGTTCCAAGCCGCGGGCGCACGCTTTTCGCGGCGCGCCTGAACGTACTCGTGCGCCGAGACGACGAAGATGCGCTCGACCGGAATGTTGCGTTCTTTTAGATAGGACTGGGCTAACTCGACCACATGGCGGCGCTCGCTCGGCGCCTCGTTATCGGCGATCGTGTGCGCGAAGAGCATCGGCTTGTTAAATTGCGCGATCCGCTCGTAGAGCGCCAATTCGCGATCCGAAAGCTGTCGCGAGAAAAGGCACAGAACCTCGCTTGCATGCGACGCGACGACGACGTTGACGTCCTCGGCGTCGGGCTCCCCCGAGTCGAAGGCGGGCGCGTGCACAAGCACCAGCTCGCGCGGGAGCGACCACGGGACGAGAACCAGGACGGGCGCGTTCGCCGCCGCTCCCGTCGCGATTTCAAACGGAATCTCATGCCATTGTGCGTCGTCGCCGAGGGTGAAGGCTTGCTCGTGCTCGCCGTAGCGCACGTGAATCGGAAAGCGCGCGCTTCCCGCGACGTCGTCGGTGAGCGCGTTCGTACCGGCGAAGGCGTTGATCAGGCTGCTCTTTCCACGGCGCAGCGCACCGAGCACCGCAACGCGCCAACGCGAGGGGCGCAGCCCGCGATCGTAGCTTTGCGAATCGAATGAGGCCTCGGCGTGCGCGCGGCGTACCGTCTCCGAGCCGGGATCCGCCGGAGCGATCTCCTCTTCGCGCTCCATGAATCCGCCGACCAGGTCGCGCATCGCGTCCAGCTCGCGCGCCAGCGTCGCGCGCCGAGCTTCGAGCTGTACCCGAGTCTGTTCGACCCGGTCCTCGCGATGCGCGGTCAAGGATCGGTCGATGCTTCCAAGGTCTGCGTCGCGCTGCTCGAGCAGGGCGCTCGCGATGGCTTGGGCGAGCTCATCGTAGATGTGCTGCAGCCGCGACCCGACGCGGTCGGCGAACGCCAGCACGTCGGTGGCGAAGCGGGGAAAGATTTCAGCGCGCAAATCGGCGATGAGCTCACGCTTCATATAACTGCCGCTCTGCTGCGCGGCAAAACGCGTGGCGATGTCGTGAACCAGGCCGATCGCCGGACCGCCGATCGCTTCGAGAACGATCGTCGCCGCGATCGCCGTGCGCACGCTGCCGTTCCAAAGGCTCGTGCCGGGTTCCGCGCCGAAAGCGCGCGCAGCCGCGTCGTTTTGGGCAAAGCGCAGCGGAACGATCGCCTGCGCCCGTGCGATCGCGGCGTCCAGTTCGTCCGATACCACGCGCGCCGCGTGGTCGGCGAACTCTTGCGCCACCTGCGCGACAACGCGATCGACGATGATGTGCAAGCGCTCGCGGTCGCGCAAGCGGCTGATGTCGGCCGTATCGAAAGCCTGCGCGAGCGCGCGCTCCAGATCGGCGCTCAGCTCGCGTCCGCGGGCAGACATGGCCGAACGGGTGGCAAGGCCCTCTTGGAGGAGGGCTTCGCGCTCGATACGCGTGCGTTCGTCGAGCGACTGGAGCGCCGGCAAAACCTGCGCGCGGCGCGCGTCGAGCGCGGGGCGGTCAAGTGCGAGCATCGCCACGTCCCGCTCGATCTGCGCGCTCTCGTCGGCTATCGCGGCGGCGACGCCGTCGCGCGCACGCGTCAGGCGAGCCCGGCCGGTACGCCGGATCAGCGAGGCGTCCAGGGCATTGAGAAATTTCGGGAACCGGCTCGCCTCGACTTTGGCCGGGTCGTGCTCCAGCGTTCCGTCGACGTACTCGCGCGCAGATAGCGCGTAGACGTAGGTGCCGGGCGCGTGAATCGCCGCCAGCGCCGCAATCCGCTCGTAGGCGTGCTCCCAGGCTGCGCGTCCGTCACTCTGCGGCTGCTGCCACAGATCGATCTTGGTCTGTACGATGAAGATCGAATCGATGTGTTGCCGAATGATGCCGAGAAATGACGCGTCGCCTTCGGTGAAGGGCTGCTGCGTGTCGATCAGATAGAGCACCGCGTCGGCCGTCGGCAAAAATTGCAGCGTCGCGCGCCGATGCGCGGGATTGATCGAGGCGAGGCCGGGCGTGTCGGCCACCACGAAGCCTCGCTCGAGAAACGGTGAATTGGTCCGCACGATGACACGCGTCGGCGTGTCGCGCTCGTCTTTGGTTGCGTCGTGGAGCGCGCCCGCGCCGTCGGTGCCGACGGCGATGAAGCGGTTGAGACGGTCGAGCGGGATACGCTCGCGCCGGCCGTCTTCGAAGATCGCGGTCGCCTCGTCGGTGCTCCCGGCTTCGAGCTCGGTGATCGTTGCCGTCGAGGGATTGATGTCGACGGCCAGCAGTCCCACGAGCCGCGCTCCCGAGGGCGTTTCCTCGTATCGAAATTTTCCGAGCAGCGCGTTGAGCAGAAATGACTTTCCGCTCGAGAACTCCCCCACCACGGCGAGAATGAACTTGCTGCGTTCGAGCCGCGCGCGGACGCCGGCGACGGACTTACGGCGACCCTCTCCGATCGAATCCTCGATGACGAGCAAACGCGCGACGAGGTCGTCGCGCGTTTGCTCGTAGCGCCGCATGGCATCGGCGTCAACTCTGGACAACGCTAGCCTTCCTTGATGATCGCGAGAGCTTCGTCGCGGTGCCGCTCCATGAGCTCCTTGGTGTCGCCTTCGACGTTCAGACGCAGCAGCGGTTCGGTGTTCGAGGGGCGAACGTTCATCCACCAGTGCGGATAGGAGATGGTTACGCCGTCGAGGTTATCGATCTGCGCGTCCTTGAAGTGATTCTGCAGCTCTTCGAGTTTTGCGGGAAGGTCCCGCACCTCGCTGTTGATCTCGCCCGAACGAAAACGCGTGTCGATCGGAGCGATGACCTCGCTCACGGGCTTGCCCGCCTCGCTGAACAATTCGAGACATTGCATCAATGCGATCATTCCCGAGTCGGCGTACCAGTTGTCTTTGAAGTAAAAGTGGCCCGAGTGTTCGCCGCCGAACAGAACGTCTTCTTCACGCATCGTCGCTTTGATGATCGAATGTCCGACTTTCGAGCGGATCGGGACGCCCCCGGCGCGCTTCACGAGCTCGGGGACGCTGCGCGAGCAGATCAAGTTGTAAAGGATCTTCGCACCGGGGTGTTTCTTGAGCGTGTTGAGCGCCACCAGCGCCGTGACCGTGCTCCCGTCGATGAGGTCGCCCTTCTCGTCGACGATGAACATACGATCGGCATCACCGTCGAAGGCGACGCCGAGATCGCATTTCGACGTTCGTACGGCGGCCTGCAAGTCGACCATGTTCTCAGGTTCGATCGGGCTTGCCGGATGGTTGGGGAAGGTTCCGTCGAGTTCGAAATAGAGCGGCACGACTTCACAGGGAAGGTGCTTGAAGACGTGCGGAACCGTTTCGCCCGCCATCCCGTTCCCCGCGTCGATCGCGATCTTGAAGGGCTTGACCAGAGTGCGGTCGATGAAGGAGAGGCAATGTTCGGCGAACTCATCGAGGATATTGCGCTCGGTAATGATGCCGGGCTTCTCTGCAGCAGGCGGCAGGTTGCCTGAGGAGATTGCATCGCGAATCTGGGCAAGTCCGGTGTCGAGCGAAATCGCTTCGGCGCGCGCGCGAGTGAACTTCATTCCGTTGTACTGCGCGGGATTGTGCGACGCCGTTATCATCACGCCGCCGTCGAATCCGTATTTGCCGACGGCAAAGTACAGCGCATCGGTCGAGACCATACCGATCGAGGTCACGTCCGCGCCGGATTCGGTCGCGCCGCGGGCGAACGCGCGATACAGGCGCTCGCCGGTGGGACGCATGTCGCGGCCGACCACGATGCGCTTGGCGCCGACCAGAGGCACGAACGCACGCCCGATGCAGTAGGCGATGTCGTCGTTGATCTCTGACGGATATATCCCGCGAACGTCGTACGATTTGAAGAGGCCAGGTACTATCTGCATCTGCATGACTCAGACGGTTTCGGAACGCGCAATGCTCCTACCCCCCGGCGGTTTCGCCGCACGGTGAAGTCCCGCGCGTCGTTCCTGCACGTACCCGGGGCCTTGGTCTGGACGGGCTTTCTGGCCCTGGTCCTGATCATCGCGGTTCAGGGCTCGTTCGCAACGCGAGCTCACATCGCGCGGACGTTTGAAGCGCAGTCGCGCATCGTACAGGCTCAGCTCGAGCTCGAAGAACTCCTGCGTCTGCAGATCGACGAGGAGAACTCGGTTCGCGGGTACGTGCTCACGCGCGATCCGTTTTACGCCCAGCAGTACGCCTCCACGGTGCAAGCTTTCGACGCAAAGGTCGCCGCCGTTGCGTCGGTTTTAGCCGAGGAGCAGCTTCCGCCGGCGGCGCGAACGCTCGAGGATTACGTTTCGCTGCAGAACAACTGGCGCAGAAAGATCGCGCAGCCGTTGCTTGCGGCGCCGGGACTCGACGTCACCGAGATCGACAAAGAGAACAAGGCCTTCTCCGACTACGAGAACCGGACCGGAGACTTCATCCGCGATGCCCTCGCGCAGCGCAATGCGGAACTCGCGCGCTCGACTCAGGAACAGATCAACCGCGATGCGTGGACGCGCACCTTTTGGCTTGCATTATTCGGCCTGCTGGCGATCCTCTTCAACGGGTTCCGTTCTCGCCTCGTAAGCGAGCTCGAGGAAGAGCGAACGACGACCGAGATCTTGCAACGCGCCTTTCGCAGCGAGCACGTTCCGCTGCCGAACTGCGAAGTGGGAAGCGCATATCTTTCCGCCAGCAGCCACCTGGCGGTCGGCGGTGACGTGTTCGACGTATACCGCCTCTCCGATACGCTGGCCATGGCATTCATCGCCGACGTGAGCGGCAAGGGTGTCGATGCGGCGGTCTTGACGGCCTTCATCAAGTTTACGATACGCGGCATCGCCCTGCGCCGTCGCGATCCGGGCGCGATGCTGGCAGAATTCAACACGGCGTTTTCGCAGACCGTCGAAAATCCGTACCTGTTCGTGTCGATGTTCATCGGGGTGCTCGATACGCAGACGCTGCAGTTTCGTTACGCCAGCGCCGGACATGACTCGGCCTTCGTGCGCCGCGAGGATGACGTGCAGCAGCTCGCGGTCACCGGCCCGGTCCTCGGGGTGATGGAGGAGCCGTTCGACACCAAAACCTTGTTCCTCGAGGACGGCGATACGCTGGTCCTGGTGACCGACGGCCTCACCGAGGCGCGCAATCGCGCCGGCGAACCGCTCTACGAGTCCGGGGCCATGGAGCTGATCGCCGCAAGCAACCCGCAGCCGCAGCTCCTCGCCGACGAATTGGTCGCTCAGGTCAAAGCGCTGGGCGGAAACCGCACGCGTGACGACCTTGCCGTGCTCGCCATTCGCGTTCACGAACCCGGAGGCGGCGATGCGAACGATTAACGCCTGTGCCGTCTTGCTCTTGCTGTTGCTGGTGCCGCACGCGGCATTGGCGGATTGCCACGTGCGCGTGAACGATCGGATCGTTCTCTACGGCACCACCGACGATCCGGACGTGTTCGTGTGGGATTCGCGCTTCCGGCTGCGCGACTACGAGGGTGGGACGTTCGATCAAATGAAGGCGCTATTGCCGCACGCGACACTGGTTCGGCCGGGGACGCGCGCGATGGTCGAAAGCTGCGTACCGGGATTCGTGCAGTCGAAATACGTCCAGCAGCCCGACGACGCGGTCGGCATCGTGATCATCGCGGGCCCCTTGCGCGGTCAGCGCGGTTGGGTGCTCGGCTCAGCGGTCCGCGAACTCAGGCCCTCACGGCAGCAAAAACCCGTGGTCCTTGGGGCGTCTCGACCCGGGTCACGGAAATTCCGTACGCGCGCTCGATGAGCTCGGGCGCGAGCACGCGATCCGGGACGTCGAAGGCGAGCATTCGCTCGCATCCTAAAAGCATCAAGCGATCGGCGTAGGCCGCCGCGTCGTTGAGATCGTGGAGCACGCAGACGATCGTGCGTCCTTCGCGAGCGAGGTTGCGCAGCAGCGCGAGGATCTCGTGCGCGACGCGCACGTCGAGATGGCTCGTCGGCTCGTCGAGCACCAGCACCGGCGTTTCTTGCGCGAGGCCCATCGCGATCCACACGCGCTGACGCTCGCCGCTCGAAAGCGTGGTCAGCAGACGCTGCGCTTCGTTGCGAAGGTCCACGGCGAGCAAGGCGCGTTCGATCGCACTATCGTCGTGCGCGTTCGAACTCCATTCCCACCAGGGGTGATGCGGAAATCGTCCGATCGCGACCACGTCGCGGACGCGCAGCGTCTCGATCATCGCGTCGTCGCTGGTGACGAAGGCGATGGCCTGCGCGCGCTGACTCGGCGAGAGCGAGCGAAGCGCCACGCCGTCGAGCGCGATGTGCCCGGAAATCGCCGGGCGAATTCCGGACATCGCGCGCAGCAGCGTCGTCTTGCCGACGCCGTTGGGCCCCAGCACCGCAACGAACTCGCCGGCTCCGATGCGCGCGTCGATGTCGCTCACCAGGATGCGACGTGCGATGCCGATTGCGACCGACTCGAGCGCGATCACGCCGGCCGCTCCTGCTGAAGATAGAGGTAGAGAAACGCCGGTACGCCGATGAACGCGAGCAGCACGCCGATGGGCAGTTCCGACGGTGCGACGACGCTGCGCGCGACCGCATCGGCGAGCGTGCACAGCGCCGCTCCGAGCAGCGCGCATGCCGGCAGCAGCGCGCGCGCGCCCGAACCGACGATCCTGCGGGCAACGTGCGGCACGATCAGCCCGACGAAGCCGACCATGCCCGCGAGCGCGACGCTCGCCGCAGCCAGCAATGACGTGGAAGCCAGGATCAGCCACTGCGCTCGATCGACGTCCACGCCGACCGCTCGCGCGCGCACGTCGCCCACGCGCAGCGCATCGAGCGCAGGGACGGCGAGCAGCGCGAGTGCGGCGCCGAGCACGAGATACGGCGTAACGAACAGCAAGTCGTGCCATCCGTGACCCGCCATCGAGCCGGCGAGCCACGCAAGGATCGATTGCGCCGCATCGAGCGAGTTCGAGCGCGCGATCGCGAAGGCAACGATCGCCGAGAAGAGCGCCGAAATCGAGATGCCGGCGAGTATCAACCGGTTGGGATCGACGCCGCTGCCGCGACGCGCGAGCGCCGCTACCAAGAGCGCGGTAAGCAGGCCCGCCACGAAACCGAGCGCCGGAAGCACGGGCGCGGCGACGCCGGCAAGCACGGCGAGCGCGATCGCGGCCGCCGCACCGGCGCTCACGCCGGTGAGATACGGGTCCACCAGCGGATTGCGAAGCATCCCTTGGAGCAGCGCGCCGCCGATCGCAAGTGCCGCGCCGACCGCGGCGGCGATCGCGACGCGCGGCATTCGCAGCTGCCAGACGATCGTCGTCACGTCGTCGTGCGCGTATGGGTGTTCGAGCGCGCGTGCAATGGCGCTGGGTGCGATGGCGCTTCCGCCGGCGAGCAGACTCACGGCGCACGCAAGGAGCGTAACCGCAAGGATCGCCGGCAGACGCCATCCGGTCACGGTTATTTGGCCGTAAGCTCGATCGCGAACGTACGTCCCGGCATGGGATATCCGCTCACTTGCGCGTAGCGTTCGTTGCCCAGGTTGTAGCCGCGCAGCGTGAGGAGCATCCGCGGCGCAAGGCTCAGACTAGCATACGCCTGAGCATCGCTATACGCGACCGGTTGGAAAAAGGGCGGCTGCGTGGGATCGACCGCGCCGCGCGCGCCGACGGCCCGCTCCGTGATGCCGGCTTCACGCAGAAACGCGCGGCCGCCGGCGCGATAGACCAGGCCGAGATTCACGGTGAACACGGGGTCGTTCGGAAGACGGGTTTGCTGGTCGAGATTTTCCGCGAGATAGAGGTCGGTCGCGTTCAGCGTGGCGCTGATCCCGTTCAAGGGCAGCGTTTGCGCCTCGAACGTCAAGCCTTCGATGTGCGCGTGGTCGACGTTCTGCGGCGCATAGATCGCGTAACCGCCCGATTCTCCGACGATCGTTGCCACGATGAGGTCACGCGTGGAATTATCGAACCAGCCGATCGACGCACCGCCCAGCAAGCGGGTATCGGTCAGCGTGAGGTCGCCGACCTGCGCGCGCTCCGGGCTGAGCAATCCGAACCCTTGCACCACCGAGCCGTAGCCCGGAAAGTACAACTCGCTCGCGTTGGGTGCGCGAAACGCGGACGCGAGATTGGCTTTGAGCGAAAGCGCATCCGAGAGATCGAGACGCGCTCCGAGCGATGGGGAGAACTCACCGCCGAGCGAGCCGTCACGTTCACCGCGCAGCCCGGCATAGACTTCGCTGCGCGCTCCAACCCACGTTTCTTGGGCGTACGCGGCACTTTGCGCAAGGGCGTAACTCGTGATGTCGCCGTTACCGTCGTCGCTGCGCACGCTCCCGCGCGAGAGGTCGACGCCGTAGATCAAGCGCTCGTGCGCTCCGGTCACGACGTTGCGCAGCGCGACTCCGCTGCGCGACTCGGTGTCGAGCGACGCCGTAGACTGGAAGCAGTTGGCGTCGCTTGCCGCATCGCAGGCAAACGCGATTTGCTGACTCGTGCCGTCCAGCGCGAGGCTCGCGTTCGACTGAGCTCGACGCAGGGTCAACGTGAGGGTGCCGTCTTCGTTGACGTCGTTCTCGCGACTGGTCGGAGAGTAGTAAGGAAAGAGTCCGTCGGCGCCGACGTTGTCGCTCTCGAGCGAGGCGCGAAACGCTACATCGAGCGCGCCGAACGCGCGATCGATGCCATAGCGCGCGGTCGTGCCCTCGTAGGCGCCGTTGCCGTGCGTCGTGGGATTGGCGACGCCGTCGCTCGAGCTGGGCGGTAGCGCGTAGCTATTGTTCGCGACGACGCGATCGAAGCTAAAGCCTTCGCCCACCGCGTGAAACTCGGTGTCGTCGAACGTCCCATAGCGCAGCGTCGCCGTCGGCGATACGTGATTTCCGTCGGTGATGACGTTGATGATGCCGCCGATCGCGCCCGTGCCGTAGAGCGTCGAGCCGCCGCCTTCGACGACTTCGATGCGCGCGACGCCGGCCGTGGAAAAGGTACCGAGTTCTACGGAGTTCCCAAGGCCGCCCGGCGCGGGCTGCCCGTTGACGAGCACGAGCACTTGGGCCGAACTCGATCCGCGAATTCCGTAATCGACCTCCGATCCGACCGTCCCGTAGTCCGCAATCTCGACGCCGGGAATATTCGCCAGCGCGTCCGATACGGTGCGATACCCGTAGCGCGCGATGTCGGCGGCGGTCACGACGTACGTCGTGCGTACGCTGTTGCGCAGCGTTTCGTCGGAACGATCCGACGTGACCACGTGCGCGATCTGCGGTAGCGAAGGTGTTGGGGACGGAGAGGGAGAGAGCGAGACGACGGCTGCGGCGAGCACGCGCAGCGCGGCGAATGATACCATAGCAAGCCTTCCTTTACGCGAGGAATGGAGAGTGCACGAGGCTTGCAGCGGTATCCTGACTCGCGGATCCTGGCGATTGTTTCGTGCCTTCCCACCCGAACTCGAGCAGTGGCGGCGAAACGGCTCCCCGCATACAGTGGCGCGACCGTGCCGGCATCTCACCGGCTTCCGCGCAGCAAACCTGAACCGCGGCTTTTAGAGAGGCGCGCCGCGTTACCTGCCGCGAATGGGGCGAGTCTATGTTTTTGCACCTGGTTCTGGCACTGCGCATCGTCACGCTCGTCCCGTCCTTCGCTGAAGACGTGGTTGCGATCGGCGCGCGCGCGCAGTTGGTGGGCGTCTCGAAGTTCTCGGGCGACGTTCCGGACGCGGCGTCGTTGCCCGTCGTCGGCGATTTTTCGAGCGTCGATTCCGAGCGGATCATCGCGCTGCATCCCGACGTCGTTGCCGGTATCCCGTCGCAGGCGCGGCTGGTCGCGCCGCTGCAACGCGCCGGAATCCACGTGGTGCTGGTCCCCGATGACAGCTTCGAGGACATCTTCACCGATCTGCAGACGCTCGGTCAGCTCACCGGGCACGCCGCGCAAGCGCGGACGGAGATTACGCGCCTGAAGGCCGAAACGGCACGCTTGAGCGCAACGGTGTCGCATCGTGCTCATCGGCCCTCGGTCTTTTTTGCGCTCGGCACCGGGCCGATCTGGACCGTCGGACCGTCGTCGTTCATCGGGCACTTGATCGTGCTTGCCGGCGGACGCGATGCCGCGGACGGGCTGCGCGCACCGTGGGGTGAATACAGCGACGAGGCGCTGGTCCGCGAGCAACCCGATGCTATCGTGGCCGGACACGATACCGACATTGCCGCTGTGCGAGCGCGGGAACCCTGGCGGAGCTTGCGCGCCGTGCGCGAAGGTCACGTGTTCGTCATTGCCGATCCGCGCGTTGAAAACGCGCTGGTGCGGCCCGGACCATATTACAACGAGGGACTCCGCTGGCTAATCGAACGCTTGTCGTCGCTGTCGACGTAAACGACCCCGGCCGACCGCTCGAACCCGAACTCATCGAACTCGAAGCGCTCGCGCAAGCGGCGGGCGCGCAGATCGTTGCGCGTGTCGTCCAGAAGCGCGATCGGGTCGATCCGGCCACGCTGGTCGGCAGCGGCAAGGCGGCCGAGATCGCCGGCCTCGTCAAGGAGCACCATGCGGATCTCGTGCTCGTGCTCAACGATCTGCGCCCGCGCCAACGCAAGAATCTCGAGAAGGTCATCCACGTGCCGATCGTCGATCGCACGATGTTGATTCTAGACGTCTTTGCGCGCCACGCGCGGAGCCGCGAGGGGAAACTTCAAGTCGAGCTCGCGCAGTTGCGCTATCGTCAGTCGAATCTCATCGGCGCCGGCGCCGATCTCTCGCGACTGGGCGGCGGGATCGGTACGCGCGGTCCCGGCGAAACCAAGCTCGAGGTCGACCGGCGCCGCATCCAAACGCGCATCAGTGTTTTGCGCCGGGCGCTCGAAGACGTGCGGCGTCAGCGCGACACGCGACGCAGCGCTCCGCATCGCGAGCCGCTAGTTGCGCTCGTCGGCTATACCAACGCCGGCAAATCCTCGCTGCTCAACGCGCTCGCGCGCAGCGACGTGCTCGTCGCCGACCAGCCCTTCGCGACCCTCGATCCCACGATTCGGCGCGTCTACCTGCGTCCCGGTGAATACGTGCGCGTCGCGGATACCGTCGGCTTCATCACCGATCTCCCCAAGGACCTCGTGAACGCGTTCCGCGCCACGCTCGAGGAACTGCGCGAGGCCGATCTGCTGGTGCACGTGCTCGACGCCTCGAATCCCGACTGGCCTCGCCAGCACGTTGCGGTTGAGGCGCAGTTGCACGATCTCGAACTCGACGCAAAACCGCGATTGGTCGTCTTTAACAAGATCGACCGTGTCACCCCGAATCGAGAGACGGGCGAGATCGAAGTCAGCGCAAAGACGGGTCTTGGGCTCGAAACGTTGCGCACCAGGATCGCGGAATGCGCGTAGCACTCCTGGCGATGCTATGTGTGCTCTCGGCGTGCGCGGCGGACTACCCCGACGACCGCTTTGTGGCACTGGTGCGCGCGATGAAGCCGTCGGTCGTGCTCCTCACGATGCGCGTCCCGCCCGAGAAGAAGAAGGACGGTTACGACGACGCCTACGGTACCGGTCTCGTGATTGCGAGCGGCGCGTGGGGGAGCGACATTCTCACCGTCGCGCATGTGGTCGACGGCGCGCGGGATCTTCGCGCCACGATCGGCAATCGCGAGAAGGTTCCCGCGCGTGTGGTGGCCGTGAACAACGACACCGACGTCGCGCTCCTTCGCACGGCCCGCGCGAACTTGCCGGTGCAGTGGCTTGGCGCTGCGAGCGACCTTCGCGACCAGATCGGGCGCGATGTCGGTTTGCTGGGGTATCCGATTCCCGACGAGTTCCAAGACGAGCAGTTAGGTCTGGCAACCTCGCTCGATACGGGCCGGCTCTCGTCGATACGAAATGATGCGCTCGAAGTAACGCTGCAGATCGTCCCGGGAGAGAGCGGCGGGCCGATTTTCTTGATCGACACGGGGAAAATCATCGGCCTGGCCGATTCACGTTTCGACGACGAGCGCTCGATCGGTTTCGCGGTGCCCCTCGGCGACGTACTGCGCTTTCTTCACCGGATCGATCGCGCTCACGGTTTTTGAAGCCCGTCCAGCCGCTCGAGGATCTCGGGGGCGATTTGTTCGCGCACGTGCTCGCTTTGCACGAGGGAGTGGTCGCCGACCCATTGCAGCCGCGGCGTATCGAAAAACGACGCGAGCGCGTTCAGGTGGGATGCGTAGGCGCTTCGCAGGACGGAGAAGCGCTCCCACGCGCGCTCGCGTTCGTGGAGCGAGAGCCCGGCGCTCGCGAGCCGCGTGCACGCTTCATCGAATTGGGCTCGAGTGATGCCGACGTCGCTGTGCTCGTGGCCGTCGAGGCGGAAGTACGACACGAGATCGTGGGTTGCGTGGCGGCCGATATTATAGAGGATGCGTGCTTCCCCGGCATCGCACTGCACCGTCGTCATCATCAGCACCGCCGCGTCGAGCAGCGTCCCGAGCGTGCCCACCCAGGACTCATAATCGTGACTGGAGCGGAAGTAGGCGAGGATCGGATAGGCGAGGTGGGTCTCCATCAGCGACGCGCACCACATTTCCGCGCTGCGCATGAGCGTCGGCAAGTCTTTGACCACGCCGGCGTGCGCCGCGATGATCAGCAGGCCGACGCCGCTTGGCGGCGAGCCGGCGCGCGCGCCGACCGCGACGACGAATTGCTCCCGCGCCTGAAACGCGCCGAAGATCGCAAAGAGATATGCGGTCGTGGTGGAGATGATGCCGAACCCCGATGCGCCCGCGGCGAGCGATACGAGGCGCGTGAGTCCGGTGTTGCCGACGAAGTCGCCGAATCCAATCGTGAAGAAGGAGGTGCCCGAGAAGTACAGCGCTTCTCCGAACGTAGTCAGCACCGGATGCATCTGATCCCGTAAGGCAAAGAAGATCAAGGCGTAGCCGACGAGCAGCAGCAGCGACCACGTTATCAAATTGCCGATGAGGTTGACCGGGGCGAAGGCGGCGAGGAAATCCTCGCGGGCGTTTTCGTCGGTACGGTGGATGGCGCGCGCGAGGCGCGGCCACATCGACCAAAGTCCGCGTGACTGGTAATAGCTCGGGCGGTACCACCGGCCGACGGCTCGCGGGACGATGACCGACTGGAACACGTCGTTGAGGCTGGCGACGACCATGAACATCCCGAGAATCACGAGCGCGGCGTGGATCACCATCCGCGAATGATTCAACCACAGCGCGCAGAAGGCTTTCCCATGGGCGTAACGCTCGTGACCGGACCCGTGCGCTCGGGGAAGAGCCGCTATGTGATCGAAATCGCGCAGGCGTCGGGCCGGCGCGTGAGCTACGTCGCGACCGCGATGCGTGACGGCGACGACGAAGAGTGGGATTCGCGCCTGACTCGCCACGTGCACGATCGTCCTTTGAGTTGGGACGTGGTCGAGAGCGCATCCCTCGGTCCGGGCGCCCTGATCGCGCTCTTTCGCGAAGGACTGCCCGAACAGTGCATCGTCGTCGATGCGCTGGGAACGTGGCTTGCGGCGCGCATTGCGACGCAAATCGATGCGCTCGAGCGAGATTTTGCCGCGTTCGAGACGCAGATGGATCAGGAGGCGACCGAGCTGGTGCAGGCGATGCTCGACTCGCGTGCTCAGGTCGTGGCCGTCGCCGAGGAAGTCGGTTGGGATATCGTGCCGGTGGCGGCGTCGGCGCGGCTCTTCCGCGACGTGCTGGGCCGCATGAAGCAGCGGCTCGCCGCCGATGCCGAGGCGGTCTTTTTGGTGGTCTGCGGATTCGCGCTCGACCTGCGCGCGCTCGGTACGACGATTTAGCGTTGAATCAAGCACTGCTGCTCGTCGCGCTCTTCGGCGGTGTGATCGTCTCGGCGATCGTGGCGCAGCGCTTGCGCATTCCGAATCCGATCGCGTTCGTGGTCATCGGCCTCGCGTTTGCGCTCGTGCCGGGTGTCCCGGCGCCGCACCTGAATCCGCAACTGCTCTTCTTGGTGGTGCTGCCGCCGCTGCTCTTTTCCGGCGGCTGGTCGACCGACTGGTATGAATTCCGCCGCAATTTTACGTCGATCTGGCTGCTGGCGGTGGGTCTCGTACTCTTCACAACGGTCGTCGTTGCGATACTCGCGCACCAGTTTGCCGGATTCGATTGGGCCACGGCCTTCATACTCGGCGCAATCGTGTCGCCGCCCGACGCCGTTGCCGCCGAAGCGATCTTCGAGCGCATGGCGGTGCCGCGGCGAATCGTCGCGATCGTGACCGGAGAGGGTCTGGTCAACGACGGAACCGCGCTCGTGCTGTATCGTTTCGCCGTTGCCGCCGCCGTGTCTGGGACGTTCTCGCTGCTCCACGCTTCGGGCGCGTTCGTGTTCAACGTGATCGGCGGCATTGCGTGCGGCCTCGTGATCGGCGCGACCATCGAGCTCGTGATGTACGTGCTCGGGCGCTTTAAGGTCGAAGATCCCGCGGTTGCCAACGTCGTGGGGCTGCTCGCACCGTACGCGGCGTATCTCCCCGCCGATGCGATCGGCGTTTCCGGCGTGCTCTCGGCCGTGACCGCCGGCATCTACGTCAGCCGCCGTTCGCAAACGATCTTCAGCGCGGAAGGGCGCGTCATCGCGGGCGCCGTGTGGCGCGTCATGATCCTTCTGCTCAACGGTATCGTCTTTCTGCAGATCGGACTGATCTTGCCCAACATCGTGCGCTCGCTTTCGGCGTCGATCGCGGGCTACACATGGTTTGCCCTGGTCGTGAGCGTCGCGGTGATCCTGGTGCGCCTCGCCTGGATCTTTCCCGTCGCCCGCTTGCGGCGGTTGATTCCTGGGGTGGCCAAACGCGATCCGCTGCCGTCTTGGAAATCGCTGCTTGTTATCGGGTGGAGCGGCATGCGCGGCATCGTCTCGCTCGCGGCCGCGTTGGCGCTGCCCTACCGGGATGCTGCGGGGGCGCCGCTCGCGGGGCGTTCGGAAGTGATTTTTATCACGCTCTGCGTGATCGTCGTTACGCTGCTTTTGCACGGGCTCACCCTCGGGCCGTTGATCGAACGGTCCGGCATCAGCGAAACCGACGTGCGTCAAGGGCAGGAGATGAAGATTCGCATTCGTGCCTTGAACGAAGGTCTTCGCTATTTACGCTCCGTGGAATCCACGCTGCATACGCCGGCGGAACTCGAAGCCGCCGGACGGCTGCTGGGCGAATACGAACGCCGCATCACCCATCTTCAAGGCCATCTCGACGATGACGCCAAGGACGAATCGCGAGAAGCGGATGACGAGCGCGAAGCCGATCGGCGGCTCGAACTCGCCGCGCTCGATGCGGAACGGCGGGAGATCGCGCGTCTACGCCGCGGCGGCGAGATCCCCGACGATATCTACCAAACGATCGAGTACGATTTAGATTTGGCCGGACTGCGCCTGCACTGAGGCACTCGGAGCGGCACTCGGTGACGCAGCCGGCGTCGGCGAACCGGGCGGCGACGGGGTGTATCCCGGCGGAACGTAGGTCGGAACGATCGTCACCTCGGGTGTCGGGGTGGCCGGCGGCGGCAGCGTCGGCACGGCTTCGGGCTTGCTCAGGGGCACGAGGCGAAGATAGCCGGCTTGTGCGGTCATGTCTTTTTTCACGCGCACCGAGGTTGCGTCGGTGGTAAAGGCGGGCATTCGCGCGGTGACGGTCTGCAATCCGACCGGAACGTGCGGGAGCACAAATCCGCCTTGCGCGTCGGTCGTGATCACGAAGAGCGACCCGACGGAAACGATCGCATCGGCGATCGGCTTGTTTGAGGTCGCGTCGAGCACGCGCCCGGTCACGCTGCCGTAATCTTGAACGCCCACCACGCCGTTGTTGCAACTGTCGCCCATGGCGAGCAAAAAGACGAGGCCGAGAACCACTTTGCGCATACTAACCTCCCGTGTTCCGCCGCTGCGCGGTATACGCTTGGATGAACGGTGGGGCCTTCGGCGAGGTTCCCGACGGTCCAATGGATGGTTTGAGGTATGCCAAAGGCGCCGATTGGCCGGGTATTTTTTCAACCGTTGCCCAGGTAAGATCGTGACTTTGTGAAAAAAATCACAAGCCATGAACCCGTATGGACCGGTTGCGATCTACCTGTGCGTCGCACTAGCCGCCGCACTGCTCTTTACCTTCTTACCCGGCCTGCTGGGCCGGGCCAAACCCAACCCGCAGAAGCAGGAGGCCTACGAGTGCGGCGTCGAGCCGACCTCGGCGGTGGCCGGGCGCTTCCCGGTGCGGTTCTACCTCATCGCGATGCTGTTCGTGATCTTTGACGTCGAAGCGGCCTCGTTCTATCCCTGGGCCGTGAAGATGCACGCGTTGCGCAGTTTTGGTCTGCTTGAGATGATCGTGTTCGTGATCGTCCTTGCAATAGGCTACGCCTATGTATGGAAGAAGGGGGGCTTCGCGTGGAGATAGGTCCGGGTCAATTCCTTCTCGCGCGCCTGGACGACGTGGCCCGCTGGGCGCAGAGCTCGTCGGTGTGGCCGCTGACGATGGGGCTCGCCTGCTGCGCGATCGAGATGATGACGGTGACCTCGGCCGAGTACGACATCGCGCGCCTGGGCTCCGAGGTCTTTCGCAGCTCGCCGCGTCAAGCCGACCTGATGATCGTCTCCGGACGCGTCGCCCAGAAGATGGCGCCGGTCGTCAAACGGCTCTTCGACCAAATGGCCGACCCGAAGTGGGTGATCTCGATGGGCGCCTGCGCCAGTTCGGGCGGCGTCTTCGATAACTATGCCGTGGTCCAGGGCGTCGACACGATCATCCCCGTCGACGTCTACGTTCCGGGGTGTCCGCCCACGCCCGACGGCTTGCTCTACGCCGTCAACTTGATCCAACAACAAATTCGTGAGGGGGGCCGCGGCGGCATCCTCGCGCGGTCCTAAGGAGCTCTCGTGCCTAGTACTCAAACTCCGCCGATTGCGGGAACCGCGATCGATCCGCCCGGCGTGCGTCCGGCGATTGACGATGCGCTCATCGAAGTCGTCGATCCGAAAGCGCTTCACGCACGCCTCGCGGCGCTGCGTTCGGACGGCTACACGATGCTGCTCGACCTTGGCGCCGTCGATTATCTGGAGCGCGCTCCGCGCTTCGAGGTCGTGTACCATCTTCTAAAAATGCCGGTCGCCGCCTCGAGCGTGGCGCAGGTCGGAACGCCGGCGCGGTTGCGCGTGCGCTGCGGCTTGAACGAGGGCGAGCATCTGCCCACCGCCAGCGATCTGTGGAAGTCGGCGGATTGGGCCGAGCGCGAAGTCTACGACCTCTTCGGCATCGTCTTCGACGGGCACCCGGATCTGCGTCGCATCCAAATGCCGCACGACTGGGAAGGGCACCCGCTGCGCAAAGACTACCCGCTGCGCGGGCCGGCGCGCGAACGCTCGCCGCGCCCGTCCTTCGGACTCAAGAGCAACGTGCAGGCCGGCACGCCGCCGACCGGACGCACCCTCGAGGCGTTGCAAGAGCAAATCAAAAAGGCGCAATCCGAGTGAGTTTGAGTACGACCCCACTTACGCCGGAGATCGTCTCGCACGAAGGCAACGCGATGGTGCTCTCGATGGGTCCGCAGCACCCCTCGACGCACGGCGTGCTGCAGATCATGCTCGAGATCGACGGCGAGACAGTGGTCAAAGCTGAGCCCGAGATCGGCTACCTTCACACCGGCATCGAAAAGAACATGGAGAACCTGTTCTGGTCGCACGGGCAGACCAATGCCGAACGCATGGACTACCTGGCTCCGTCTTCAAACGCGCTCTGCTACGTGCTGGGCGTCGAGAAATTGCTTGGGATCACGGACAAAATTCCCGAGCGGGCCAAGCACATTCGCGTTTTGAACGCGGAGCTCACGCGCATCGCGTCGCACTGCGTCTGGCTCGGCACGCACGGGATCGACCTCGGCGCCATCTCCGTGTTCTTCTACTGCTTCGATCTGCGCGAGAACATTCTGGATCTTCAAGAAGCCGCCGGCGGCGCGCGCATGCACCCCAATTATCTGCGTGTGGGCGGCGTCAACGGCGATCTCCCGGACGGCTATCTCGATCGTCTGGATGCGCTGATCGCCAAATTCCC
>DATKPZ010000033.1:0-11961 GCA_035523815.1 Alphaproteobacteria bacterium | reverse complement strand
CAGGGCCCGTACGATCCGGTCAAGCTCCCCGCGCAGATCATCGCGCCATCGGACGGTGAACTGATCTGGCTCATCGATAAAGCGGCTGCGGGGAAAAGTTAGTTGGCGCGTTTCGCTCGCTTTTCTTGTTTATGCTCGCTGCGCGAGCGCGCCTGACCCTCCGTCCCGCATATCCTATCCCATCCAACAAAAAAGAAATGAGGCGCCGCTTTAGCGCCTCGTTGTTTGTCTGGAGCGAGTGGAGCAAGACCCCCGGAGCGCCATGGCTCCGAAGACCTCGCACCGCTAATCTCTAACGACTAGCGAGCGCGCGAGTTGAGGCGGTTCAGTTCGCGCGCGTACAGAACCGCAGTCCGTTCCGAGAGCTTTCGGTACGTCGCGGCGGAGTACCGCCGCCTGCGTGGATTCTTCTGCGAGAAGGTCATGGTTTGAGCGCTCCTTGTCCGAGGGTACCGAGCGAAACGTTGTTCTGGCTGAGAATCGAACCGTCGACACGCTGCAGTTCCACGACGGCTTTGTTCAGGTCGGTCTGCGCCTGCAATTCCAGGCCCTCGTTTTGCACGAACTCGACCTGGCGCTGGTTGACGAGGAATGTCGTCGACTCGCCGTTGCGGAACTTGCGCTCTTCACTTGCAAGCACTTGTGCCGCGGCGTCGCGAGCCTGGCGCGCGGCGAAGAGCCGCGCGAGCGCGGCCTGGTAGTTCTGCACCGCGTTGCGGACTTCGTACTGAATACGCTCGGCCGTTCCGAGCTTTTGAACCTCGGCGATGTGCTCTTGCTCGCTTGCGACCCCAACGGCGCCCTTGGCGGTATTATTTCCGATCGGCGTCGAGATTTGGATGCCCGCCGAATACGTTGAAAATCGACCGGAATTCGCAAATGCCTGACCGTAGGTTCCGTCGTAGTACGGCGGTGGCGTGGCCGTCCCGAACACCCCGCCCAACGGCGGAAGCGCATTCCCCGCAAAGCCGTTCCCGTTATACGTCAACTGCAGGTCGGCTTGGGGCAGGCGTTGGTTCTTGGCGTACGCGAGATTGACGTCGGCCTGCTTCTGGGCGTCGATCGCTTGACGGACCTCAGGGCGATTCTTCATTGCGGACGCGAGCAGCGATTCCACCGACGGCGTCTGCGGGAGCGAAAGGACCGGAGAGATCGGGACGAGGTTCGCACGCCAGATCGGATCGCCCGGATCCGTGACGATCAGGCTCTTGAGCTGATTCTGCAGCTCGGAGACGGTTTGAAGCGCCGAGAACACGTTCTGTTGATACACCGCGACCTGCGTCGATGATTCGACGGCATCGATGGGTGCGGCAGCGCCGCGCTTCGCCTGGCGTACGTTGCTCTGCTGTTGCAACACGCTCTGGTGGAGGGCATCTTCTTGGATGGCGACGTTCCGCCACGCCGCGAGAAGATCCCAATAGGCGTCTTCGACATTCGAGATCGTCGTCGAAACCGTCGCTAACGTCGATGCCTGCGACGCATCGGCGTTGACCACGGAAAGCTCGATCTGGCGCTTGTCGTCGTTCATCAAGAAGTTCTTGAGCAACGGCTGCGTGATCGACACGTTGAACGAACCGTAGTAGTACGGATTGAACGCGTTGATGTAGGTGTTGTCGTTGACCTTGGTCTGCGAAACGTTGATGTTGTACTGGGTTCCGGTCCCGAGCTGTCCTTGCACGCCGGCCTCTTGCGTTTGGTAGTTTTGGACGATCGGCTGAAAGTCGGTGCCGCCCGAGAAGAAGGCGTTCAGCGCCGGATTCGTATCGTGCTTGACCGAGGGTTCGACGAAGAGATGCACGTCGTTCGCGCCTTTCGCTTCTTGAACCTGATACGACGCGACCCGGGTGTTGGATGCCGCCACCGAGAGATCGGGGTTTTTCAGCAGCGCCATACCGATCGCGTTCTCGAGGGAAATTCCTACGAAGGGCTGCTGCGTCACGCCGACGATATCGGCCGAAACGGGCGGGGCGTTGGGAGCTTTGTACCCCGGCGCGACCGTCGGCGCGGCCGGCGTCACCGGCGTGGGCACGGGCGTCGGGATGACCGCCGCCTGCGGCAAGCTCGGCTTCGCCGAGGCAGCAAATGGAGCAGCCGCGATGACCGCGCTGAGGACAACAGTGATGAAAGTGCGAGTCTTCACGGAGCGCTCCTATTCGACCGCGACGTGTCCGTCGAGTCGCGGTTTGTTTAGCAGTAGAACCAGTGGCGAAAGTAGGATCGTAATGATTGCCGTCCAGCGCGAGGTGTCTGCGTAAGAGAGCACCACCGCTTGCCCTTCGACCAATCCCGCGAGATTGTTCAGGGCCGGTACGGAATGTTCGCCGCCGTTTTGTTGTAAGTAGATCGCCGTCGGCTGGGCGTGCAGATTGACGGCCGCCGCAAGCTCGGTTTGATGCACCGTCGTGCCGCGAACGAGCAAGGTGACGAGAATCGCCGTCGCAATGCTGCCGCCGACCTGACGAGAGAGATTGAAAAATGCCGAGGTCGAGGGGACTTCCTTACCCGGCACGCCGCCGATCACCGCGATCGAGAGCGGTACGAAAATCTGCGAGAGCCCGATCCCGCTGATGACGAGGCAGACGATGAATGTGCTGAACTGCGAATTCGGCGTCGTAACGCCCGCAAGAATCCAGTTCGAGACCCCGAGCAGCACGAAACCGATGGCCGTCGAGAGGCGCACGTCGATCGTGCCCCGGCTCGCGAGCATCGCGGTGATCGGCGTAAAGAGCATAACCGCCGCCGCGCGTACGAGAATCGTGAGCCCCGAGAGGGTCGCGGTGAATCCCAGCGAGTTTTGCAGATACTGCGGCAAGACGAGAATCGACCCGTACAGGCTAACGCCCAGCACGGCGCCGAGCAGACTCCCGGCCGCGACCTGGCGCAGGCGCAAGACGTGCAGATCGACCACCGGAATTCCCGAGCGGAGCGTCCACCACACGAACCCTCCGATACCCACGGCGGCGAGCGCCGCAAACAGGCGGATATTCGTGTCGTCGAACCAATCGTATTGCTGACCCTGGTCGAGTACGTATTGCATCGCCCCAAGGCCGATGGCAAGCAGCGCCAGCCCGATCCAATCGAGTTTGAGCGAGCGCGGCTTGATCGGATTTCGCAGATAGTTCCAAATCAGCGTTGCGGCGACGATGCCGACCGGCAGATTGATGAAGAACGCCCATCGCCACGTTAGATTGTCGGTGATCCAGCCCCCGAGAACGGGGCCTAGCGCCGGTCCGACGATCACACCCATCGCGAAGATCCCCTGCGCTTGACCTTGCTCCTTGAGCGTATAGGTGTCGCGGAGAATCGCTTGCGAGGTCGAGATCAAGCCGCCGCCGCCGACGCCTTGAATGATTCGCCAAAACACCAGCGCCCCGAAACTCGGCGCCAAGCCGCACATGAGCGAGGCGATCGTGAAGATGACGATCGACGCGAAGAAGTATTGTCTGCGCCCAAAGCGTGCAGCCAGCCAAGGCGTGATCGGGATCACCACCACGTTGGCGATGATGTAGCCCGTCACGATCCAGGCGCCTTCATTCACGGGCACGCCGAAATTTCCCTGAATGTTCGGCAGCGCGACGTTGACGATCGTAGTGTCGATGATCTCGAGAAGCGTGGCGGCGATCACCGCGGCGCTCACGATGGCCCGACGTAGGCCGTGTTCGACTACGTTTCTTGGTTCCATCATCGTTGCTAAGCTTTCGGTTAGTGGACTTTCACGTAGGTCTCGACGCTCATGCCCGGTCGAAGCGGCTGCTTGGGGTCTTGATCGTCGATCGAGATCCGCACGGGTATACGCTGCGTCACCTTCACGAAGTTGCCGGTGGCGTTTTGCGCCGGCACCAAGGCGTACGTGTTCTGCGACGCAGGATTGATCGAGACCACGTGGCCCTGGAACGTCTTGCCGGGATAGGCATCGACATGAATGTCAACCGGTTGGCCGACCTGCATGCTGCCCATCTGCGTTTCTTTGTAATTGGCCGTGATGTAAATCTGGCCGGGACCATCCGGAATCAAGGTCAAGATGGTCATGCCGGCCGAGACCGTCTGACCGACCTCCGCGCTCTTCTCACCGACGTATCCGTCGATCGGCGAGGTAATGCGCGTATAGCCGAGATTCTTCTTGGCAATCGAAAGCTGCGCGAGCGCCGCTTCCACTTGACTGGGATCCGAGGATTGCGAGAGCTTACCCTGCGCGCTCGTGACGCCGCCTTGCGCTGCGGCAACTCCGGCTTGCGCCGCGCCGACCTTCTGCACCGCCGCGTCGAGATTGGCTTGCGCCACATTGATCTGATCGTGCGCGCTGCGAAGCTGAGCCGAGGCCGAGGCGAGCGCGGCGCGCTCGGCGTCGAGCTCTTGGCGTGCAACGTCGCCGGTGCTCACCAGCGAGAGCGTACGCTGATAATCGGCGTTCGCGCGATCGTAGGCCGCCTGCGCGGCCGGAAGCTGAGCCTGCGCCGACCGAAGTTGGGCTCGCGCCTGATCCACGCCCGACTGCGCGACCGGCACTTGCGCGTTCGCGTCCGCCGTGTTGGCTTCAGCCTGCGCTACGCCGCCCTGACTCTGTACGGTGTTGGTGCGCTGATTCGCGACCGCGAGGTCGTATTGAGCTTGGGCGTTGCGAACTTGGTCCTGCTCGACCGCTTGATCGAGAACGATCAGAAGCTGCCCCTTGCGGACCTCCTGGTTCGTATCGACCAGAATGCGATCGATTTTCTCGTTGATCTTGCTCGTGACGGCGACCGGATCGGCATCGACCCGCGCGTCGTCGGTCCCTTCGTGAACGCGTGCGTAGAGGAACCACTTCACGCCCCACACGATGAGGAAGATCGCGACGATCGCTCCGATCGCGCCGAAGATGATTCGCTTGCGCGGTCCCGTCCGCTCCTCGACGGCCACCGGCTCGGCTGAGCCGTTCGCGTGCGTTTGACTGCTTTGCTGCGCCTCGCGCGTGTCCATTTACTTGCTCCTTACGCCGTTGAGGAAGACGTCGATGATGTAGGAAAGCGCATACTCGGTGTCCGAGAACATGCGGCTGTCGGGAAACTTGTCACGCGCCATGACGCGCGCGAAGATCATACCCATAAAGAACTCGGCTAGGTCCACAGGGTTGCCGTGCAGAGACCCCTCGGCCACCTTTTTTTCCATATACTCGACCACGGCCGAGCGGACCGCGGTCTGGGGGCGCCAGGTCTCGCGGGCAAAGATGCTGTTCTCGTAGTCGACCTCGACCAGGGACCAACGGATCATGTCGCTCATGGAATCCAGGTGCTCGTTCATCGAACGAGCTATCGCGATCAGTTGTTGCTCGAGGGGGCCCTCCAGGGTCGCGATCAAGTCGCGCAATTGACCGTCCGGGCAGGAGTGCTTGGCGACGGCGATGATCAGCGCGTCCTTATTTCCGAAGTGGCGGAACAGCGTCGCCTCGTTGACCCCGGCGACGTCTGCAATCTCGCGCGTGGTCGCGCCGCGCTTGCCCTTGCGCTTCATCACGTCACGAGCCGCGAGCACGATGCGATCGCGCGTCTCTTCAGGGGTTACTTTGTCGGCGTGCTTCTGTGGTTCAATCATGGCTGCTTCGCAAAGACCGCGTCGCTCACCGCGACGTTGGTCTGATAGGGTCCGTATTGGGAATCGCCGGTCGCGTGAACGCGATAGCGAATGTCGACGTGCTGTTGCGAGACGACGCTGAAGCCGTTTTCTTCGCGGTACGTCTGCGTCATCACGATGGAGCCGCCGTTCGTGTAATGCCAGTCCATTTCGGCCAGCTCGTAGGTCGCCGGGTCAACGTAGACCGTCGTGTCCTTGATCTGATCGCTATAAATCTTCTTCGTAAGGACCAGCACCAGCATCCGCTTACCGTTCAGTTGGCCCATGCCCGCAAGCTTGATGTTCCAGTCCTTCTCCCAACCCGTCGGGTCGCCGACGTCGTTGAAGAGCTTCTGGAAACCCTTGCCGTAGCTCGGAACGCGATCGAAAATCAGCGCGAAGTTGTCAGGACGCTTGAAATATGCCGTACCCTCCAGCGTCGGCGAGTAGAACGGAATCGCGGTCCGCATGTGAACGTGGACGCGTACCGTGTACGACTCGAGGCCGGCATTGCGAGAGAGCATCCGGGCGATCACCGCCTGCGCGTCTTGAGGGGCGGATTCACTTGGGGCCGTCGCGGCCGGAGGGGTGTTTTGGGCGCCGACGGCTCCGACCGACGCGCCGGCCACCGCCGCGGCCAAGGCAAAACCTCGCAAGATCACGCCGCGATCCCGACCATCGGGAAAAGCCGGTCCAGCGCCATGACCGAGAGGGAGCGGATCAGCTCCGGCCGGGTCACCTTGAGAGCGACTTCGCCCCCAACTTCGCGGGAACGGCGCAGCAGCGTAATTAGGCCTCGAACGCCGTCGGTGTCGAGGCGGGCCAGCTTGTCGAGGTCGAGCACCACCCGGGGCGCGCCGTCTTCAAAGGCCGCCAGGGTCTCGCGGGTGATCGCATCGATCGCTTCGGGGCGATAGCTGATGGTAGGCGGGGTAAACATCGTATCTGCGCTTCAAATCCTTTATGCAAGTGGGTACTTGCACGCAGATCGTACCACGGGGCCGCGCCTTGTGCAAGTGGGTACTTGCACGCGCCGGGGTTTTAGGTCGCGGCCGGCGAGGGCTCCGTACCTTCCATGCCGCCGCCCATGGCGCTATGGTGCCGGCCATGCTTGCCCGAGGCTTTATGGTACCCGGCCTTCACCGCTGCCGCCGGACACATATATTCCCCATGCTTGGTCCGGCCGTAGAGCGGATCCGTGGGCTCGTGGTAGACATGCGAGCGCTTGTTGACCCAAACCGGCTGGACGGCTCCGCAGTTCAGGGACGACGGGATCGCGGCAGCCATCGCGCCGGGCGATGCGGCGCTCATCGCGCCGGGCGACGCGGCGCTCATCGCGCCCTGGGTGCTCATCGCACCAGCGCTGGAGGAGGGCTGGGCACTCGAAGTCTGATTCCCGCCGCCGCCGGAGCATCCGGCGAAAACGATCGCGAGGAGCGCACAGACGAGTTGGTTACGCAAGGACACGATTCGCTATCTCCTTCACCTTGACGCGCGCGTGTTGCGCTAGGGGTGAGAGTTCACCGGCGTAGACGCGAGCCCCGTTGACGAACGCGGCTTGCACCCACGAATCCTGTGCGCGGTAGACGACCGCTTGCAGCTCGGGCGTCCACGGATCGATATGCGATCCGTCCAGCACGAGATAGTCTGCCCGAAAGCCGGGGATGAGATCTCCGCTCGTTAAGCCGAGCGCGCGCGCGCCCTGCGCGGTCCCCAGATCGAACGCCGCTCGCGCGCCGAACGCGCTCCCGTCGAGGCGCGCGATCTTCTGCAACAGCGTCGCCGCGCGCATCTCGTCGATCAACGAGGGCTTCACGTCCGCGTCGGTGCCCAACCCCATCGTGACACCGAGCGCTTGGAGCCCGTCCGCGTCGCAGATGCCATCGCCAAGATACTGATTGGTCATCGGGTTATGGATGACGCGGGCGCCGCGTTCGGCGAGCAAACGCTTCTCTTGCGCGCCGATGTGAATCGCGTGAATCGCGACCGTTCGATGATCGAGGGCGCCGAGCTGGTCGAGCAGCTCGATCGGCGTCACGCCGTGGCGCTCCCGCACCTGGTCCCCTTCGTACGACGCCTCGGCAACGTGCACGTGCAGCATACAGTCGTACGAGCGCGCGAAGTCACCCGCAGCGCGTATCATCGCCGGCGACGCGGCGTGCAAAGAATGCGGCGCGACGCAGACGTTCGCCCACGGATACCGCTCCATCAGCTCGAGCGTCCGCGATTGCGCGAGATCGATGCTCTCG
Source organism: Alphaproteobacteria bacterium (assembly GCA_035523815.1). Lineage (GTDB taxonomy): Bacteria > Vulcanimicrobiota > Vulcanimicrobiia > Vulcanimicrobiales > Vulcanimicrobiaceae > Aquilonibacter. Next base: position 4,126 of record DATKPZ010000033.1, on the reverse strand, counting down.
CGAAATTGCGACGGCGCGTACTCGGCGTCCATCCACGTCCGGGCGAAGACCAAACGAATACCCGTCTCTTCCGCGGCGGCGATGGCCGCCTCGGCGTGCGCGTTGCCCGCTCCGTTCAGATAGAAAAACTCGGCGACCGTCGTGATGCCCGCCGCCAGCATCTCGCTGAACGCTGCAACGAACGTCCAATACACGTCGTCGGGCCGAAGCTGCGGCACGACCTTGTACAGCGCGTCGCTTCGCCAGCGGGCGAACGTCCAGTCATCGGCCCAACCGCGGAGCAGAATTTGATACGCGTGACTGTGCCCGTTGATAAAGCCCGGGACGATCAGCCGATCTTCCGGAAATGCACGCGCCGGAAGGTCGCCCGCGTGCTCGCGGATTATCGCGTGATCGCCTGCATACTCGATGTTTCCCTCGCGTACGACGAAAGCATAGTCGCGGCGCAGCTCTCCGCCGACGAGCGCACGCGCGCAGCGCACGAATTCGCTGGTCGCTTTCACGCGAGTCCTCCGGTCAACGTACCGCGACGGACGACCGCGCGTGCGAGGTTACCTCCGAATTGCCATCCGAATTCGTCGGGTGACTCCATTCGTAAGGCGACGAAATCGGCAAAGCCGCCCACTCGTAGCGCGCCGGCATCCGCGCGCAGCGAGTGCGCCGCGGCCCGCGTGACGCCGTACAGCGCTTCGGCGGCGCCTAGCCCAAAGAGCGCGCGGCCGAAATAGGCCACCGTCTGCAAGTTGAAGCATGGGGAGGTGCCGGGATTGAAATCGCTCGCCAGCGCGACGGCCCCGCCGCGTTCGAGCAGATCGCGAACCGGAACCCGGTGCGTAAGTCCCAGATACTCAATCGTCGCCGGACATGCGACCGTCACGATGCCCGCATCGGCGATCGCGCGCACGTCGCTCTCGCGAATGCAGTTGCAATGATCGACGGCGTCGACGCCGACTTCTACCGCCATCTCGGCCGCAGCGCCAAAGGCCATCTCGTCACAATGTACCCGCAGGCGCATGCCGGCCCGTGCACACGCTTCCAAATAGCGCCGCGTCTGCGCGGGCGAAAAGAACCCGGGCTCGCAGAACGCGTCGGCATAGACGGCGCCGTGCGCAGCGGCGGTCGGAACGACCTGATCGATCAGGTAGTCCACGTATGCCTCCTCCCGCGTGAACTCGGGAGGCAACGCATGGGCGCCGAGAAAGGTCGCGATCAAATGAGGCACATCCGCATCGTCGCGATGTCGTGCGATCAGATCGAGCAACGCATCTTCGCCGGGCTTATGCAGCGCATACCCCGTCTTCGTCTCGAGCGTGGTCGTGCCGTGCGCAAGGATCGCGCGCAAGCGCGGCTGCAGCACGTCCTCGTAAAACGCGCCGGCATCGAGCAAGGCATCGCGCGTGCGCTCGACGGTGTAAAGCATGCCCAGGGCGGGTTTCTCTCCGCGCAGCCGCGCGGCAAAGTCAGGCTCACGGTCGCCGGCGAAGAACGGGTGCGCGTGAGCATCGACGAACCCCGGCACGATCACGCAATCGCGCAGGTCGAGCTCTTCCACGCCCCCTCGCAGCGAACGTTCGATCTCCGCCCGCGGACCGATCGCGGAGATCAGCTCGCCGTCGATCACCAGCGCGGCGTCGTCGATCCGTCCCAAATCCGCAAAGCTGATGCCATTTTGCGCTGCCTCGCCGCTGCACGGGACGATCGTTTTCGCCCGAACCAGTGTCAGAGACGCCAATCGATGCCCGCCGCGTCCGCCGTTTCAATCGCGAGGTCGTAACCGGCATCGGCGTGCCGAACGACGCCCATGCCGCAATCGGTGGTCAGCACGCACTGCAACCGCTCTTGCGCGTCTTGCGAACCGTCGGCGACGACGACCATGCCCGCGTGCAGACTGTACCCGATGCCCACGCCGCCACCGTGATGAAAGCTGACCCAATGCGCGCCGGCCGCGGTATTGAGGAGCGCATTGAGAATCGGCCAATCCGCGATCGCGTCGCTTCCGTCTCTCATTGCCTCCGTCTCACGATAGGGCGAGGCGACGCTGCCGGTATCCAAATGATCTCGGCCGATGACGATCGGCGCCTTGATTTCACCCGAACGCACGAGTTCGTTGAAGCGCAGACCGGCTTTGGCGCGATCGCCGTAACCGAGCCAGCATATACGCGCGGGCAGTCCTTGGAACGCGATACGCTCCCGCGCCAGCGTGATCCACCGCTGCAACCCGGCGTCGTCCGGAAAGAGCGCCAGCAGTTCGCGATCGAGCCGCGCAATGTCACTCGGATCGCCCGAGAGCGCGGCGAATCGGAACGGTCCGGATCCCTTGCAAAAGAGCGGCCGGATGAAGGCCGGCACGAAGCCGGGGAAATCGAACGCCCGCGCATACCCGGCGCGCTGCGCTTGGGCGCGCAGGTTATTGCCGTAATCGAAGACGATGGCCCCGGCGTCGAGAAAATGCACCATGGCGTCGACGTGCTTCCCGCAGCTCTCGAGCGCGCGACGTTCGTATTCGTCGGGCGCGCTCGCGCGCAGCGCGGCGGCCTCGTCGAGGTTCAAACCCTCGGGCACGTAGCCGTTGATGAGATCGTGCGCCGAGGTTTGATCGGTGACCGCATCCGGACGGAAGCCGAGGTTGTACAGCTCCCAAAACTCCGTCGCGGCGTTGCCCTCATAGCCGACGGAGACGGCTTCGCCGGAATTACGCGCGCGTTCTACTTCGCGCAGCGCCGCGTCGCGCGAATCGGCGACGACATCGAGATAGCGGAGGTCGCGACGCCGTTCTAGCCGCGAGCGATCCACGTCGACCAGCAGTGCGACGCCGCCGTTCATCGTAATCGCGAGCGGCTGCGCGCCGCCCATGCCGCCGACACCGGCGGTCAAACACACGCGACCTTTGAGCGAACCGCCAAAATGCTGACGCGCGAGCTCGGCAAATGTCTCATAGGTCCCCTGCACGATGCCTTGCGTGCCGATGTAGATCCACGAGCCGGCCGTCATCTGCCCGTACATCGTGAGGCCCTGCGCTTCCAGCTCGCGGAAAATTTTCCAATCGGCCCACTTTGGAACGAGATTCGAGTTGGCCAACAGCACGCGCGGTGCCCGCTCGTGCGTCTTCCAGACCGCAACCGGTTTGCCGCTCTGCACGATCATCGTTTCATCGTTCTTCAAGCGCGTGAGCGTGCGCACCATCGCATCGAACGCGGGCCACGACCGCGCCGCGCGCCCATTCCCGCCGTAGACCACCAGATCGTTCGGACGTTCCGCAACGTCGGGATCGAGATTATTACAGAGCATGCGCAGCGCGGCTTCTTGCGGCCAGCCTTGCGCGGTCAACGTCGTGCCGCGCGCTGCGCGCACCGTGCGTGGTCCGGAGATCGTGGTTGCCATGATGGGGGATTTTGGTCCGGGGAACATTGACCCTCGCTAAGCGCCTCCGCCCTTCCACCAAAAAGGCCGCAAGTGAGCCGAGGCGTTCCAGCTCCCGTGAGCGAGGCGTCTGAGGCCGAGCCGAAGCCAGGATGGCGGGAGGCGAGGCTCAGCCGAGTAGGAGCGAGCCATGAGGGCGAGCGACGCGCGTCCGAGCGACGGGAGCGGACGACGAGGCTTACTTGACGAAAACCGATATATCGAGTAACTTACTCGTAAGCACGGCGACTATTCGAGACTATTCGAAAGGACCTCTCCCCATGGACTATGCCATCTTGGCAACGCTCTGGAACGGACCGGCGACCCTGGCTGAACTCGTCGGCGCCGTCTACGACCGGACCGGACGCCCGGTCAACCCCTCCCTCGTCGATAGCTACGTGCGGTTGCTCGAGCGGTTTGGGTTCATCGAACGCTCCGGCGGCGATTCACCCTACAAACTCGCGGAGCGCGGCTCGGTGTATCTGGCCTACGCGACCGCATAAGGACACACAACCACCATCATGGGATTTCATTTCAAACACGGACGCGAAGGCTTCGAAGGCCACTTCGGCCCGGGATTCGAGCGCGGACGCCATCGCGGACGCGGCGGCTGGGGCGGCGGCTTCGGGGGCGGACGCGGACGCGGCGATCTCAAGTACGAGATTCTCGAAGCATTGATCGAAGGGCCGCGCCACGGTTACGACATCATGTTGACGATCGAACAAAA
>DATKPZ010000032.1:0-3738 GCA_035523815.1 Alphaproteobacteria bacterium | reverse complement strand
ATCGCGATCGAGAGCAAATACGCCGTTCTCTTCTTTCTCGTTGCGCTCTTTGCCGGTCTCGCGCTCACGCCGCAGCGACGAATCCTCGCAAGTTGGTGGTTCGCGGCGGGGGCTGCCTTGATGCTGCTGATCGCGCTGCCGAATTTCTTATGGCAAGCGCACTACGATTTCCCGATGTGGCAACTGCTGCGTAACGGCCAAAACGGCAAGAACATCATCGCCGGACCGCTGCTGTATATCGTCCAGGAGATCCTCATCACCAACCTCTTTCTTTTTCCGGTGTGGGTGATCGGTCTGTATTGGTTTCTACGCAACGGCACGTACCGCTTTTTGGGCTACGCATACGTCGTCATCATCGCGGAGATGATGATCCTTCACGGCAAGCACTACTACCCGGCCGACATCTACCCGATTCTCCTTGCGGCCGGCGGGGTGCAGATCGAAGCATGGACGTTGAACGCGCGAATCGCGCGCGCGGTGATTCTCGCGTATACGGTCGTCCTTGGCCCGGTCTTCGTCCCGTATTCGCTCCCGATTCTTTCCGAGCCGGCATTCATTACCTATCAGGATCGTCTCGGCCAGATACTGCGGATTCCCAGAACCACGCTCGCAACCGAGCATAACCGTCAAACCTCGACGTTGCCCGGCGATTGGGCCGACATGCACGGCTGGCCGCAGCTGGCCGCGCTCGTGCAGAGCATTTATGACGGCCTGCCCCCGTCCGAGCGTGCGCAAGCCGTCGTCATCACCCAGAACTACGGCGAAGCCGCCGCGATCCAATTCTTCGCGCCCGGTGTCCCCGTCGTCAGCCGTCACAACCAGTACTGGTTGTGGGGGCCGCGCGGCTATAGCGGCAACGTGCTCATCGACGTCCACGGCGATTGCGGAGCGAAAGAGCACCTCTTTGCCCACGCGCAGTTGGCTGCAACGTTCAACGCACCGTACACGATCGGATGGGAGACCGACATGCCGATCATGCTCTGCCGCGGCATTCGCACGCCGCTTGCAGCGCTGTGGCCCGGCCTCAAGACGTACGAGTGATCCTTCGCGAAGCTCAGGAGGAGAGATTCAGAACCTCGATCAGCTTGGGGTAGACGAGCTCGGTGCGCGCCAGCGGGTTCTCGGGATCGATGATATCGTGATTCTCGGGAAGATCGGTAAGTTCGACGTACTCGATCCCGCCCGAACGCAGGCGCTGCCAGCGGCGCACGACTTGCAGCGTCACCTCGTTGCTGACCGCCGGATCGTGCGTGTTTACAACGGTCGCGATGCGGGCGGCGCGGGCGGGTTCACGCTTCGCTGCCGCAAACACGGCGCTTCCAATTCGTACCGTCTGCATCAGCGCGTGGGTCGAAAATCGGGGATACGCCGTCTTGGGAAGCTGATGTTCTTTCACGCGCGGATCCCACCAAAGAAACACATTCGGCAACGCGAGCGCGAGCGGAGAAAGGACGTCCAACGCCCATCGCGGCAGGTTCAACAAGCCGAAATCGGGCGCGATCGGCATGCTCGTGGCCACGTCGGCGCGATCTTGCCCGAGATACGCACAGATCGACCCGCCCATCGAGAGGCCGGCGACGGCGACGCGTTCGCCCAGACCGGTCGCCGCGTCGACCGCTTGATAGGCGCATGCCAGCAACATTTCCGCCGTGAGCGATTTGATGGCGTCGGTCATGCGATCGGCGTAGCCGTGAAGCGGCATCCGCGGAACGAGCACGCTCGCGCCACGCGCGTGCAGTTGCGCCGCAAATTCTGCGAACTGTCCGGGATGATTGGTGAAGCCGTGAAAGAGCACCACACACCACGGCGCGCGCCTCCCCGAATCGAGCAAGATGGTCTTTGCGGTTGGGCCGATGCGCGCGTCGTCGCGCGCCATGATGGCCTGCGCCTTCGCGAGGCCGCTCGCGTGATCGGTGGCGGGTGAGCTAACGGGCGGGGCGAGCATGCGAGGCGCAGCCGGCGATGTGATCGTTGACCAATCCGGTGGCCTGCATGAACGCATACATGATCGTCGGGCCGACGAACCGGAACCCGCGTTTCACCAGATCCTTGCTCAGCGCGCGCGACTCTTCGCTCTCCGCGGGAAGGCGTTGGCCCCGCTTGATGCGATGATCGATCGTCTTGCCGCCGACGAAGCCCCAGACGTACGCTGTGAACGATCCAAATTCTTTCTGGATCTTCAGAAACGCCTTGGCGTTACTGATCGTCGATTCGACTTTGGCCCGGTTGCGCACGATGCCTGGATCGGCGAGCAATTTTTCGACGCGCGCCGGTGTCATGCGTGCGACCCGGGCGGGATCGAAATCGTGGAAGACCTTGCGGTAGCGATCGCGCTTGCGCAAGATCGTCTCCCAACTGAGGCCCGCCTGCGCACCTTCGAGCGTGATGAACTCGAAGAAGGTTCGATCGTCGTGCACGGGACGTCCCCACTCGTTATCGTGATAGGCGATCGACAAGTCCGTCGTCGCCCACGAGCAGCGCTTATCCATGTTCCTCTAAAGAGACGCGAGTGAGGACTCGAAGGCCTTGAGAAATTCGGATACGTCGTCGCTGCTGAAGATCAGCGGCGGTTGAATGCGCAGCACGTTCCCGAATCGCCCGCCCTTGCCGATCAACACGCCGCGTTCGCGCATTGCCTCGAGCATGCGATTGGCCGCCGGCGCATCGTAGGCTTTGCTCTTGGGATCCTTGACCAGCTCGACGCCGATCATCAGCCCGCGTCCGCGCACCTCGCCCATGACCGGAAAGCGCTTCTGCAGCTCGCGCAAACCGGCGAGCAACGCATCACCCTGCCTTTTCGCGTTCGCGATCAGGTGTTTCTTCTCGATGACTTCGAGCGTGACGGTTGCCGCGCGTGTGGAAAGCGGATTACCGCCGAACGTATTGATGTGCGGCCCCTTGAAACTGTCGGCCAGTTCCGGCCGCGTGATCGTAATACCGATCGGCAATCCGCTCGCAAGGCCTTTCGCGGACGTGATGATGTCGGGCACCACGCCGTAGCTCGAAACCATTCCGAACCAACCGTCGCCCAGGCGTCCCCAGCCGGCTTGCACTTCGTCCGCGATCAACAGCGTGCCGAACGGTTCCAGCGTCTCCTTGAGCACCCGATAATACTCGGGCGGCGGCGTGATGATGCCCGCAACACCTTCGATCGTCTCGGCGATCATTGCGGCCGGCGCGCCGTTCGTCTGCGTTTCGATCACCCGTTTGGCCGATTTGGCGCAAGCGATCTCGCACGACGGATACGTCAAGTTCAGCGGGCAGCGATAGCAGTATGGGTTGGGCACGAAGGCCACGTGCGGCATCTGCGGACCGAAGTTGCGCCAGTTCGAAAGCCCCGCCATCGCCACGGTGTAGACCGTGCGACCGTGATAGGCGTGTTCGAGCGCGAGAAAATCGGCCGAGTTCTTGGCGGTCCGGGCGACGAGAGCGGCGGTTTCATTCGCTTCCGAGCCCGAATTGCTCACGAACGACTTCGTCATGCCCGGCGGCGAGATCTCCGCAATCTTCTCGGCGAAGTCGAGTTGCTGCTCGGTGAGATACAGCGTCGAGACGTGAATCAGTTCCTTGGCTTGCTCGGCAACTGCCTGGGCGACCTCGGTATCGCCGTAACCGAGCGTCGTCGTGGCGATGCCTCCGAACGCATCCAAATACTCGCGCCCGCGATCGTCGCGCAGGCGCGTGCCTTCACCGTTGACCAGCGTCAGCGGTTCCTCGTAGTAGGGCTGCTGCGCCGCA
>DATKPZ010000031.1:0-10413 GCA_035523815.1 Alphaproteobacteria bacterium | reverse complement strand
ACCCGCGCCGGCTAATTTTGTCCACAAGGCCGCGATCTCGCGGCAACGAACTCGGCGTAGCGTGGGGCGGATGGACGATACGCAATACTCTCAACTCTCGGGTGCGATAGCCGATCTGGCAGGCGCTGTCGGTGCGGGCTTTGTCCGCGTTGAGGGCCGCCTGGACCGTATTGAATTCCGCCTCGATCGCGCTGAGGATCGCCTCGCACGCCTCGAGGTGCGCGTTATTGACGGATTCGCGTCGCTCGATACACGCGTCGCGAAGTTAGAAAAGCCCCGCCGCCGCTGAGGCTGGATTCGAACGGGAAGGTGCCGCATCGTGCGGCTCGCCGCTGTATTCGCGTGCGCGAGCGCTGCGAAGCAACGCCGCGTCGACTCTAGATCGCAAAGCTTCAGCTTTGCGAGATAGAGTCTTCTGGGGTGGCTGGATTCGAACCAACGAATGGCGGATTCAAAGCCCGCTGCCTTACCGCTTGGCGACACCCCATTGCTCCCTCGCTGACGCTCGGGCACGCACATCCTGTGCTGCAATTTCGTCGCCGCTTCGTGCGGCGACCCCATTGCTCCCTCGCTCACGCTCGGGCACGCACATCCTGTGCCTCCCGGGCGACGCCCCTGAATACTACTTCCGGACCGAGGTCCCTGTCAGGCGCGCGACCCAAGGCACGTCGAAGAGCTCGCCGCGCCCGGCCCGCTGACTGTAGCGCGCCGCGAGGAGCACCCACATGGCCAAGAGCACCAGATCGGCCAGCATGGCGATTCCGTAGATCCAGAGCGTGGCGACCACGTTGCTCGCCACCAGGCTCACGAGCAGCGGCCAAAGCAAGGCGGCAAACCCCACGACGCTCGACAGGATGCCGAAGCCGAGAGCTTGCCGCATATGAAAGCGGAACCAACTCGAGGCCTCTGGGCGCGGCGTCATCTGCTCGATCAGTGCCGCCGGCCAGAAGAGGTACGCGAGTGATGCGCTGCGCGACTCCGCCGCAACGCGTTCCGATGGGGTGCTAATTTATGGTCTTGGCAACCAGGTGCTTGGTGCTGATGAACCGTTTGGCCCCGATGAAGCGCGCGTGCCAATAGGAGTCCGATAGGCTCGACACCATCACGCCGTGGCTCGAGCTCGCATGCACGAACTTGCCATGGCCGAGATAGATGCCCACGTGCGACGCACCCGCGGCGTAGGTCTGGAAAAACACCAAATCGCCGGGCCGCATGGCTCCAACGACGCGATGACCCGCATCGTACTGCGCGTCGGCCGTGCGCGGCAGACTGATGCCGAGCATGGCGAAGACGTGCTGAACGTAGCCCGAGCAATCAAAACCGCTGGTGCTCGTTCCGCCGAACACGTACGGCACGCCCAAAAATTTGAGCGCGCTGCGCGTCAGCTGGGTCGCGAGCTTGGACGTCCGCGCGAGGACGCCGCCCGCGAACGAGCGGAACTCCGCGTTTTGATTACCGCGTTCGGACTTGGTGGTGACGATGAGATGGGACGTCCACTCTGCGACGTCCGGGCTGGTTACCGTTTCATTCGTCGTCGTCGGGGTAAACTTAGCGCGACTCGACGTCGCGGCACTCGCGTCGGCGAATGATCCGGCCAGCAACAGGGCTAATGCCCCGGCAGCTAACGCATGGCGCAAGAAACGCTCCTCTTTCACGACACTTGCGAGGTTAGTTGACGGGTTCGGACGGGAAAGATCGCCCTAGGACCGACCGGTCCATTCACCCCTAATCCCGGGAAAGTCCCCCGCTCCGGCTGCCAGGCCGGATTCAGTGTTACTTGTGCAGGCGTAGGGCCCACGGGCTTTGCCCGCGGGATGGGACTTTTGGTTTACCATGGGCCGGACGTCTCCTGCCGCCCCTTTTCTCAGGCTTTACAAAAGGGCGGCCGCTTGTTCTATGCGGCGAGCCAGATCGCCCGCGATCCGCTCGATTTCATCGCGATCGTCGCCTTCGGCCATCACCCGGATCAGCGGCTCGGTCCCCGAGGGCCGGATCAGCAGACGGCCGGCGCCGGCCAGCTCGAGTTCGGCCTGAGCGATCGCCTCGCGGACCGCTTCGAGCTCGAGAACGGCCTTGTGCGGCGTGCGCACGTTGACCAGTACCTGGGGCGCAACGACGACCTCACGCACGAGGTCGTGCAGCAGCGCCCGCTTCTCGCGCATCAAACCAAAAAGCGTCACCGCCGTCATCGGCCCGTCACCCGTCGTGTTACGACGCAAGTCGATGATGTGCCCGGACTGTTCGCCGCCGAGCGTGTACCCTCCGGACTGCATCCGCTCGAGCACGTACCGATCGCCCACCGCGGTTCGAATCAACGCGATGCCCTCGCGCAAGAGGGCCCGCTCGAAGCCGATGTTGCTCATAACGGTGCCGACGATCGTTTCATGCGCAAGCTCGCCGCTTTGGTGGAGTGCGCGGCCGATCGCGAACATCACGTGGTCTCCGGACACGATCGCGCCGGTCTCGTCGACGAAAAGCGCGCGGTCCGCGTCTCCGTCGAAGGCCACGCCGACCGTCGCCCGATCGCCGCTCGCGGTTGCGCGCTCGACCTCCGCTTGCAGCGGTCCCAAGTGGGTGGCTCCGCACGACACGTTGATTCGCGCGCCGTCGTTCTCGCAGTTGATCTCGATCACGTCGGCGCCGAGTTTGCGCAGCGCATACGGCGCCATCGCGTAGGCGGCGCCGAACGCGCCGTCCACGACGACGCGCAAGCCGCTCAGATCCACCCCCGTGCCGAACAACTCGTCGTAATAGTGTTTGCCCAGATTTTGCGCGGTACGCGCGGTGCCCACGCCGGTGCCCGTCGGTCGCGGGAGGTCCTCACGCTCCATCAAGGATTCGATCTCGTGCTCGAGATCGTCGGAAAGCTTGAATCCGTCGGGACCGAAAAACTTGATCCCGTTATCGGCAATCGGATTGTGCGACGCGCTGATCATCACGCCGGCAGCGGCGCCTTCGGCAACCGTCACGCACGCGACCGCCGGCGTCGGCACGATGCCGATCTGCACCACGTCACGACCCACGGAGGTTATACCGGCGACGATCGCGGACTCGAGCATCGTTCCCGAGAGCCGCGTGTCGCGGCCGACGATCACCGGCCGGTGGCGCTCGCTCTCGTGCGCGAGCACGGTGGCGCCGGCGCGACCGATGGCAAACGCCAGCTCCGGCGTTAAGTCATCGTTTGCGACCCCCCGAACGCCGTCGGTTCCAAAATGGGCTCTCACGGTTTTTTTGCGCTGGTTCCCTGAACGAACTCGACCCGCACCCGAACCAAATCGGGGGAGACCTGCAGTTCGCCCACTTCGCTGCCGCTCGCGTCGACGGGCACCGGCCGAACCATCAGGTCGAGCGACTGCGGCGATTGCGGCACCGCAATGTCGACCCGAATCGCGCTCACTTGCGAGAGCGCGTCTTGGGGTCCTTGCACCTGCACTTGCGCCGGCGTAAGCTGCGCGTGATCGACCACCACGTTCGTTTGTTGCGGCCCCATATAGTGAAAAGCAAGCGGAAAGCTGCGCTCGACGATCTTCTCGATCGTCAAACTGACCGACGCCGGGCTCAAACTCTGCACGACGACGTTTGGCGCAACCAATTCGACCGGTACGTTATAGACGCCCGCCGTTCGACCGAAAAGATCGAGCACGGCTTTGATCTCGTCAGGCTTAACCGCCGGCTCGCCGCGGTGACTCGTGACCGTGACGATCGCCTCTTTATCGGTGAAGCGCGCAACGTACCCGGCCGGCAAATTGGTCGTGATGATCGGCACGGAGAGCTGCTGATCGAAACGCGCCGCCAAGACGGGATTCGTCGCGTAACGGAAATAGGCCCAGCCGACGATCGCCAGAGCGAGCGCGAGAACTTTAAGTCCGAAGTTCTTTCGGATGATCTGCACGGGCCGTGTCCTTGTCTTTTTGTGGTGCGAGCCGAGCGCGCAACTGCGAAACGACGTCGTTTCGAGCGAAGCTGCGCCGGTCGCGCGGCGGACGCGTCACCGCCAGCAGCACCTTCACCAGACGCGCTTCTTCTTCCAGCGGTCGCGAAAGCTTGCCCTCGCGCGCGATGGAGATCGCTCCGGTCTCCTCGGAAATCACGATCACGACGGCGTCGGTCTGTTCGCTCAGGCCAAGCGCCGCGCGGTGCCGCGTTCCGACCCGCCGCTCGGCCAAGCGTTGCTCGGCGAGCGGCAAGAAGCATCCCGCCGCCTCGATCGTGTTCTCCCGCACGATGACCGCGCCGTCGTGCAACGGCGAGCGGGGCATGAAGATCGCGAGCAGCAGCTCCTCCGAGAGCTCCGCGTGGAGCACCGTGCCGCTTTCCGCGAACTCTTTGAGTCCGCTCTGCTGCTCGACCACGATCAACCCGCCGAGTTTGTTGCGTGAGAGCAGAAACGCCGCATGCGCGAGCGTCGAAATCGACTTGTCTTCCGGACGCATCCAATCGGTGGTTTCACCGCCGATGTGCAACAGGCCGCCCCGTCCGATTTGCTCGAGCGCCCGGCGCAGTTCCGGCTGGAACACGATCAGCAGCGCGAAGCCCGCGCCGTAGACCAGCACTTGCAGGATCGCGCCGAGAAGATACAGGTGCAAGAGATTGGCCAGACCCAGCAGGCCCGCTAACACCAACACGCCGGTGATGATCTGTACCGCGCGCGTCCCGCGAATGAGCAGCAGCACGTAGTAGATCAGGACGCTCGTCGCGAGGATGTCCATCACATCGGTGATGCCGATGTAGCCGAAAATGGTGTTAATCCAAGACACCGTGCACCTCGAGTTGCTCCTCGAGAACGCGCTCGGGGGTGATGTCGGGCGCGCGAAGACCGCCCGAGGCGATGCGCGTCCACCAATCCAGCGGCAACGGCGTCAGCAACGCGTTCACGCGACGAGCCCGGAAACGGTCGATCTCGATGTCGACCAGATTCAGCACGATCTCGTACCGCGTGAGCTCGAGATCCCACTCGACGATCGCTCCGCCCTCGCACGGCTCGCAGGCGAGCACGCCCGCCGGGCGCCCGGGGCCGCCCAGCGCGTGGAGGATCGGCGGCAAGGCTTCTTCCACGCTAGGGAAAACTGCAAGGGCGATGATCGGCCGATCGAATACCGCCGCCCGCGTTGCCTCGCGCAGCGCGGATGCACACGCGGCGCCGGCGTTTTCGACCAAACCATACGTGCGCTTGCATGCCGCGGAATGCCGCCACGTCACGCTTCCGCCGCAACTCCGCACGACGGCATCCGCCGCGGCGACTTCGGAATCGTCGAGTTGGGGCGCAAAACGTAGCGTGAAAGCGGACATGGTGGGCACGATACCTTCGACCTTTTTAGGCGCGATGCTCTCGCAATCATTGTGATGAATGGCCTACGCCGCGCATTAGTCGTTTCCACGGGAAAAAATGCGGCGTGGGTCTGCCTCGACGACGAAACGGCGCCGCGTCTTGCTCAGCTACGACGCCAGACCGGGAAACGTTTCATGCCCGTGCCGGGTGACGTGGTGTTCGTGCGCGTGCTCGAAGACGAGAAAACCGTGGTCGATCGGGTCGAGCCGCGCAGCTTTCACCTCCAGCGCCGCAGCGCCGGCGGTCGCTCCAAAACCATGGCGGCGAACGTCGACACGCTCGTCACCGTGACCGCGCTTGCCGACCCGGCGCCGCGGCTGATCACTTTGGACCAGCTGCTGGCGTTTGCGGAATTGGAGTCGATCGAGGCAATCGTGGTATTCACAAAACCCGATTTGAGCGATCCCCCCTCGACGCGCGCGCTGAGCGAGCTCTATGCGGGGCTCGGGTATCAGACGCTCGTGCTCAACCCCAAGACCGGGGAGAACGTCGAGGCCCTGCGTGAGACCCTGGACGGGCGCCACGCGCTCCTTTCGGGGAATTCAGGCGTCGGGAAGAGTTCGATCTTTCGCGCGCTCGGGGGAGAGGCGGTCGTCGGCGAGGTCTCGCGGCACGGGATGGGCCGTCAGACCACCACCGCCGCCCGGCTCTACCGGCTCCCGAGCGGCTTCCTTATAGATAGCCCCGGGGTCAACGAGTTCGGACTGGGCCCGATCGCGCCGGCCGAGCTCGTGCAGGGCTTTCGCGAGATGCGCGAGCCGGCGACGGCCTGCCGTTTCACCGACTGCACCCACCTGGTCGAGCCAGGCTGCGGCGTCCAGGCTGCGGTTGCCGGCGGGCGTATCGCGGCGAGCCGATATCATAGCTACAAAAGTCTTCTTGCGGCTGCGTAGCGCGCTTGCGCGTAACTCCGCCCCTCTGCTATACTGCGAGCCGTTGCCCCCAAGAGCCACGCGCAGTAGGAGTTTCTTTTGCCGAATATCAAGGCCGCCGAAAAGTGGGTCCGCCAGAGCGAAAAGCGTACGGTCGCCAATAAAGACCGTAAGACGCGCTTGAAAACGATCTTCAAGAAGGCGCTCGCCGAGCGCGACGATGCGTTCGCGAAAACGGTCGAGAGCGAACTGGACAAGGCCGCCAAGACCGGCGTGATTCACAAGAACAAGGCTGCGCGTAAGAAATCGCGCCTGGCAAAGGCGCTCGCGAAGGCCGCCGTTGTGCCTGCCAAGGTGAAATCGGGCAAGTCGACGGCGAAATCCGGCGCGGCGAAAAACACGCGCAAGGCCTCGACCAAGAAGTAATCGCGCGTGCGCAATTCACGAAGGCGCTCCGTTCTGCACGGGGCGCTTTTTGATTTGTATGAGTGACGAGCATCCCTCCGCGATCTCGGCGATCGCCGACGATCCGAAAGCGGTCTTTCTCGCGACCATGGCACGCGAGCTGCATCAAGCCGGCGTCGCGACCGACACGTTGGAAGAAACGCTCGGCGACATCGCCTCGTCGATCGGCCTCACCACCCAGATCTTCGCCTTGCCGACGCAGATCACGATCGCGGTCGGTCCGCCCTGGAACCAAAAGCTCGTTCTTCTGCGTATGCCGCCCGGACGCGTGAACCTGCGCAAACTCTCGCTGCTCAACGGAATCTACGACGAACTGCGCGCAGGCAAGATCGACTACCGCGAAGCCAGCGTCGCGGTGAACCACCTGGATCGGCGTTGGCCCGGCCGCAATGCGCTGTGGGAGATTCCGGCACTCACCCTGCTCGCCGTCGGCGTCGCCATTCTGCTCGGCGGCGGCGCGCGCGAGCTCACCGTGGCCGGCTGCATCGGGCTTTTCACCGGTATCGTTTCCGCGGTGGCCGAGCGTTCGCCGATCGTCGCGCGGCTTTTTGAAGCGATCGCCGCTTTCGCCGCCACCCTGATCGTCGCCGCGTTCTCTCGGGTCTTCGGACCGACGAACATCTTCATCTCGATCGTGGCGGGCGTGGTCGTCCTCTTGCCCGGATATTCGCTCACCCTCGCGCTGCACGAGCTCGCGAACGGCGATCTCGTCGCGGGCATGGCTCGGCTCGGCCGCGTGCTCTCGGTGCTGCTGGAACTGGGCTGCGGAGCGTTTCTCGGCTTTGCCGTGATCGGGCCCTCGCTGCTGCGCACCGGGGACGTCACGCCGCACGGGGTTCCCAGCCACCTCTGGATCCTCGCGGCCATTCTCATGGCGGTCGGCATCTCGATCGACCTCGACTCGCGCGCGCGCGATTTCGTGTGGGTCTTCGCCGCCTGCTTCGTCGCGCTCCTGACCTCGCACGTACTCGGCGGAACGCGCGTGCACGAGATCTCGGCATTCATATCGGCGTTTCTGTGCGGCATCGTCGCCAACGTCGGCGCGCGCGCGCTGCGCGTTCCGCAGGCGCTGATGCTCGTGCCCGCGCTGCTCGTGCTCGTGCCGGGGAGCCTAAGCTACCAAAGCGTGCTCTTTGCCTTTCAGCACAATATTTCAAGCGCGTTCACGTTTGCAACGAATGCCACGTTTGCCGCCGTACAACTCGTCGCCGGTCTGCTTCTCTCGCAACTGGTGTTCCCGGCCAAGGCCCTGCAACTCCAGCGAGGCACGGGGCGCCAGCGCTGACGGGGCTCGCTGCAGGCGCTAAAATATCGCTCCTAAAACCAGGATATTAGCGCCAAGGCCCCGGAGTAGCGGCGCATGCAGATCAAGACGTCAGTCCTCAACCTTCCGATGGTACGCCCGTTTCGCATCACGCGCGGGGTCATGACCGACTCTTCGACGGTGCTCGTGGAAGTGGAGAGCGGCGGGATTACCGGATGCGGCGAAGCCGCGCCGATCGCGCGCTACGATGTGAGCGTCGACGACGTGATGGCGTTTTACCGTGACTACGAGCCGCGATCGAGCGACCCGTACCGCATCGAAGAGCTGCTCGAGGGCATTCCGGCGGCCGCGCGCTGCGGACTCGACATCGCGCTCTACGACTGGATCGGCAAAGACCTAAACAAGCCCATCTGGCAACTGCTCGGCCTCGATCCCGGCAAAGCCGGCGTCACCTCGCACACCATCGGCATCGAAGACACGATCGACCTCACGCTGGAGCGCGTGCGCGCGCTCGCCCACGTGCCCGTGCTCAAGATCAAACTCGGCGCCGGCAAGGAGATCGAAACGATCCAAGCGGTTCGCACGGTGTATCGCGGCGCGATCCGTTTAGACGCCAACGAGGGCTGGGATGCCGAGCAGACCGTGACGCTTTTACGCGAGCTGCACCGCTACGAGATCGAGCTGTGCGAACAACCCATTCCGGCGGGCCATCCCGAGCAGCTGCGTTTCATCCGCGAGCGCGTGAAGATTCCAATCGTCGCCGACGAGGATTCAATCGTCGCAACCGATCTGCCGGCGTTGATCGGCTGCGTCGACGGCGTCAATCTCAAGCTCGCGAAAGCCGGCGGCATTCGCGCCGGGCTGGAATTCATTCACACCGCCCGCTCGCTCGGCTTCAAGATCATGTTGGGCTGTATGCTCGAGACCGAGGTGCTTTGCTCGGCCGCGGCACAGCTTTCGCCGCTCGTCGATTGGCCGGACATAGACGGGCCGCTGTTCCTCGCGTCCTCGCCGTTCGACGGCGTCGACGTTTCGAGCGGAAAGATCGTCTTGACCGGCAAGCCGGGCATCGGGGTCAGCTCGCGAGCGCTCGTGTAGCCTTCGGCGTCGTGCGCACCGCTTGCTCGATCGCATGCCACAGCGCAGCGCCGCCGTTACGAACCGGATCGTCGACCACCAAGCCGGTGATCTTCGCGGCATGCTCGATTGCGCGACGGGCATCTTCTTCGCTCAGCGCCGAGGTGTCCAGGGCAACGGCAATCACGCGAGCAGGTTTGATCTTGCCGACCAACGCCTCGTGCGCGGCGATCAGCTCGGGGAGATCGGGAAGCGTTACATCGAAGCCGTCGATGTGCGTCTTGTTCGCGCGATGACACAGGAGCAGCGCGTCGGGAGCGCTTCCGTACAGTAGCCCGAAGGTGACCGGTGCGTAGGCGGGATGAAAGATTCCGCCTTGACCTTCGACCAGCAGCACGTCGGCTTTGGGCGCTGCCTCGAGCACCAATTGTTCCGCCGCCCCGGTGATAAAGTCCGAGATGACGCGATCGACCGCGATCCCCTTGCCGGCGATCAGGATTCCGGTTTGACCCGTTGCGAGAAATTCGATCTTTGCGCCCTGTGCTTTCGCGGCGCGCTCGACCTCGAGCATCGCCGTCATCTTACCGACGGCGCAGTCGCTCCCGATCGCAAGCACGACCTGCGATGCCACATCGTATGCCGCACCGCTGAAGAGCGGGATGTTCTCGGGCGGTATACGCACGTCCCAAAGCCGCGCGCCCGAACGCTCGGCGCGCAGCACGATCTCGGGATCGTCCCG
The DNA here is from genome assembly GCA_035523815.1 of Alphaproteobacteria bacterium. GTDB lineage: Bacteria > Vulcanimicrobiota > Vulcanimicrobiia > Vulcanimicrobiales > Vulcanimicrobiaceae > Aquilonibacter. The sequence goes on along the minus strand of DATKPZ010000031.1, from coordinate 667 downwards.
CAAAAACTCATGCAGCCCGTTGACGATCTCGAGGCCGGCGTCGATTGCCGAAAGCAGCGCCGGACGCATTGCGGCCGGCAAATGGCCGCCCTCGGTTGCAACGCCGATGAGAAGCGAGGTCGGGTCGTAGGCGAGCGCTTCGTCGAGCGACGCGACGATCGGCGCATGCGAGCCAAGCCACGGCAGCACGTCGTCGACGCGCTTCCCGGCGTAGGTCGAGTCGATCACGACGACGACCGACTCGGCGCGGTACCGCAGCACGCCGTGCGCGGTCTTTCCGTTGGATCCGGTCAGCATGCCTTCGGTCAGGATGGCATAGCGGCGCATGTTTACCTCCACGACGCCACCGAATTGAATGGCGAGAGCAGTGGGCGTTGATACCCTTGAAGATTCGTCGGAATGACGTCGACCTCGCTGATTTGACAGATGAAGTAATAGGGAAGATCGGCCGCGATGCGCTTCTGCACTTGGCTGTACGCCGCAATGCGTGTCGCTCGATCGAACGACGCGGCCGCGCGTTCGAGCAGTGCATCGACGCTCGGGTTACAATAGCGAGCGAGATTGAACCCATGCGGCGAGCGTTCGTTGCAGGCCAGCAGCCATGACGCATCGGGATCTTCCGTGCCCTGGTAATCGTAGAGCGAGACCTGGTAGTGCCCCTGGATGA
>DATKPZ010000030.1:0-2978 GCA_035523815.1 Alphaproteobacteria bacterium | reverse complement strand
CCGGCCAATAACCATTGCAGCGAACGCGGTTCGCGGCCGGCGAATGCGGCCGTCACCAGCGCGCCGCCGAAGCCGCCGATGCCGGCAGCCGCCACCGCCCAGCCCAGCGCGCGCGCATCGCCGCCAAGCGTATTGACGACGTACGCCGGGATCAATTGCGCGTAGGGGCGCGCGAAAACGGCCATCACCACGAAGACCGCGACGATCCAGCGCAAGATCGGATGCGCGGCTAAGAACGCGATTCCGCCGCGCATCGCGGAGAGCATCGGCTCGCGCTTGGCGCTCGATGGCGGAGAGGGCCGCATCATGGCGACCGCCACGACCACCGCCATCGTCGCGACGGCGTTGACGTAGAACGAGCCTGCGACGCCCACCCAGACGATCAAAAGCCCGGCGATCGCGGGGCCGATGACGGCGGGCGCGTTGAACGCCACGGAGTTGAGTCCGATCGCGTTGCCGATGTATGCGCGTTCCACCAGCAGCGGCATCCAGCTCTGACGCACGGGCGAGTCGAACGCGTTCGCCGCCGCGTTGAACGCCGTGATCACGATCAACCACCCCAGATCGAGCCGTCCGAGCGTCGAGAGGATCGCAAGCGTGAGCGCAGCCAGCGCCATCGCGGTGTTGGTCGCGAGGAGCACGCGCCGGCGCGGAAGCGTATCGGCGACGACACCCGCGACCGGCGAAAGCAAGAGGACCGGAATCGCGCGCGCCGCGCCCAGAAAGCCCAGGTCGAGTGCGGCGCGGTGCGGCGATCCGGCGATCTGCGCGACGAGATATCCTTGCGCGGTAAACTGCATCCAGCTGCCGAGGTTGGAGACGAGCAGGCCGATCCAGAGCAGACGATAATCGCGAAAGCGCAGCGCCGCAAGAATGCCCGCGTTAGCGAGCATGCACGGCGTCGATCACGAGTTTGGCCGAGCCTTCCGTCCCGAAGGTTGACGTATCGATCGCGAGGTCGACGATGGCGGGCGAACCGATCTCGGCGTTATACCAATCGCGCAAATGCGCACGGCGGGCTCGATCGATCCGATCGACCTCGCCGCTCGCCGCCTTGTGCTCGAGCCCGAGATCGGCAACGATCCGTTCGATTCGCCAGTCGCGCGGCGCGTACATGAATACTCGAAGCACGTCCGGCCGGCGTCCGAGAATCGCGCCGCCGGCACGCCCGACGATGACGACGTTGCCGCGGGCGGCGAACTCGCGCACCGCCTCCTGTACCTCGCGCACGTACTCCTCGTCGAAGGTTTGGCCGAAGCCCGTGACCGCAACCTCCGGGGTAGCAAGTTCCAGGCTCGAGAGGAGCCGCGCTCCGAGCGATCGCCCCGTTTCATCGGCAGCTTGCGCTTGCACGGGCGTGATCTGCATCCGCTTGGCCACGACCACGGGGAGCTGATTGTCGATCAGCTCATACCCGAGCTCCGCCGATACGCGCTGCGCGACGGCAACCGCTCCGCATCCATATTGGTTGGAGATCGTAACGATCACGCCGAAGAAATACGCGATGCCGATCATTGAAACCCGCGACCTTCGCAAGGTCTTTCGCAGCGTCAAACGGATTCCCGGCCCGCTCGGAGCCGTGCGCACCCTCTTTTCGCGCTCCTACGAGGATCGCGTCGCGGTTGCCGGCGTCACAATGGCGCTCGAGGCGGGCGAGCTGGTCGGCTACATCGGCCCAAACGGCGCCGGGAAGTCCACGACGATCAAAATGCTCACCGGCATTCTCGTCCCTACCTCGGGCGAGGTCCGCGTCGCCGGTGTGGTTCCGCACGAATCGCGACGCGTGAACGCCCGCAACATCGGCGTGGTGTTCGGACAGCGAAGTCAACTCTATTGGGATCTGCCGCTGGTTGAGTCGTTCGAGTTGCTGCGAGCGATCTACGGCATTCCCGCGGCCATATACCGGCGCAATCTGGATGAGTTCATCGACCTTCTGCAAATGGATGAATTCCTACGCACGCCGGTCCGCCAACTCTCGCTCGGTCAGCGCATGCGGGGAGATTTTGCCGCCGCGATGCTCCACGACCCGAAGATCGTGTACTTGGATGAACCGACGATCGGGCTCGACGTCGTAGCCAAAGAAGCGATCCGCGAATTCATCGCGCGCATCAACGCCGAACGCGGCACCACGATCATTCTTACGACCCACGATTTGGCCGACGTCGAGCGGCTGTGCCGCCGCATCATCCTCATCGACCGCGGCATGCTCATTTACGACGGCGACGTGGAACGCATCAAAGGCGAATACGGGCGCTACCGTACGTTGGTCGTGCGCTTCGACCACCCGACCTCCTCGCCGCACCTGGATGGCGCCGAGCTCGAGAGCAGCGACGGGGAAACCGCACGCTTTCGGTTCGACCGGAACCTCCAACGCGCGGACTTGCTGATTCGTCAGGCCAGCGAACGGTATAGCCTCGAAGACGTGACCCTCGAGGAGCCCGACCTGGAATCGATCATCCGGCGGATCTACGTCGAAGGATACGACGGGCGCGCGGCGGAGAGCCTACCATGATTCTCTCGAGCGGAACCAAGAAGCCCAAGATTCATCCGAGCGCCTACGTTGCTCCCACTGCTACGATCAGTGGTGAGGTGACGATCGGAGCGGGATGCGCGATACTGCACGGAGCCGTGATCACCGCGGAGGGGGCGCCCATCCTCATCGGCAGCGATACCGTGGTGATGGAGCATGCGGTGATCAAAGCGAGCGGCGGCAGCGCCACGCAGTTCCCGGTCAAGGTCGGGGATCGCTGCATCGTCGGACCCCACGCGTACGTCGTCGGCGCGACGGTCGGAGCGGGCTGCTTCATCGCGAGCGGCAGCCGAGTCTTCAACGGCGCGGTGATGGAGGACGGCAGCGGCGTTGCCCTGGGCGGAATCGTTCACATCAATGCGCACGTTCTCAAAAACGCCAGCGTGCCGATGCAACACATCGCGTACGGCAATCCGGCCAAAATCGTGCCGCCGGACAAGGCTCCCGA
>DATKPZ010000029.1:0-2731 GCA_035523815.1 Alphaproteobacteria bacterium | reverse complement strand
CCGCTTTCGACCCACTGCGCACCGCATCTGCACCTGCATGCGGCGCTCGCGTGCAAGCAGCTGCGCCACATCGAATATTTTTACGACCACTACCGGATCGAGCAGATGCTCTTCGACGGCGCTGCCGATCCGGTCAACGGTCGACTTTCCGCCGATTCGGATCGGCCCGGTATCGGTCTCGAGCTGCGCCGGGTCGATGCCGAGCGCTACCTCATCTAAGGAAGAACTCATGATCCGAATTCTCGAAGCCGTGGAGGCCACCCACGCCGGTCGCAACGGCACGCATCCCCACCGCACGCGCCGGCCCGGTTCCGTCAACAGCACCGACGTCGATGCCGCGGGGCTGGAGGCCGAGTTGCGCGGCAGCGTGCGCGGTGACGTGCGGTTCGATACGAGCACGCGCGCGATGTACGCGACGGATGCGTCGAATTATCGGCAGGTTCCCATCGGGCTCGTCGTTCCGAAGGACGCGCAGGACGTCGAGCGCACGCTCGCCGCGTGCCGAAAATTCGGTGCGCCGGTATTTTCGCGCGGCGGCGGCACGAGCCTCGCCGGTGAAGGCTGTAACGCCGCGGTCGTGATGGACTTCAGCAAGTACATGAACGAGATCGTCGAGATCGATTGGGAGGCGAAGACCGCCCGCGTGCAGCCGGGCTGCGTCAACGACGATCTTCGGAACAAAGCCGAGGAGCGCCATCTCACCTTCGGGCCTGACCCGGCAACGCACGATCGCAACACCTTCGGCGGGATGATCGGGAACAATTCGTGCGGCATGCACGCGCAAATGGCGGGCAAGACCGAAGAGAACGTCGAGGAGTTGGAGATCGTCACGTACGACGGCCTGCGCATGCGCGTGGGCCGGACGAGCGATGACGAACTCGAGCGGATCATCGCGGCCGGCGGGCGCAGGGGCGAGATCTACGCGCAGCTGCGAGACCTGCGGGATAAATACGCCGACAAGATTCGCGAGAGATTTCCCGATATTCCACGGCGCGTCTCGGGCTTTCCGCTCAATGAGCTCTTGCCCGAGAACGGCTTCAACGTCGCCCGCGCGCTGGTCGGGACCGAAAGCACCTGCGTCACCGTCGTCGAGGCGAAGGTGCGGCTGGTCCATAGTCCGCCGCATCGCGCCATCGTGATCCTCGGCTTTGCGGATCTGGCGGCGGCCGCGGATCACGTGCCGTTCTGCGATACCCACAAGCCGATCGCGCTCGAAGGCATGGCGTCCTCGATGTTCCGTTACATGCGGCTCAAGGGCGAATCGGAACGCGGGCGCAAGATGTTTCCGCAGGGCGAGGGTTGGCTGATTTGCGAGTTCGGCGGCGACGCGAAGCAGGAAGCGTCGGATCGCGCGCACGGCTTGATCGAAGCGATCAAGCGAGAACCCAATCCGCCGTCGGTGAACTTCTTCGACGATCACCAAGAGCAAGAGCAGTTTTGGCGGTTTCGCGACAACGCGCTCGGCGCGACCTCGAAGATCCCCAATCAAGCCGACTACTACCCGGGGTGGGAAGACTCCGCCGTCGATCCCAAACGCCTCGGCGACTACATTCGCAAGTTTCAGGCGATGCTCGACGAGTACGGTTACAAAGGCTCGATCTACGGGCATTTCGGGCAAGCCTGCGTTCACGTCAGCATCAACTTCGATCTCTTCACCGCGGCGGGCATCGCAAAATACCGCGAGTTCGTGACCAAGATGGCGCACATCTGCGTCCAGCACGGCGGCTCGCTCTCGGGCGAGCACGGAGATGGCCAAGCGCGCGGCGAGCTGTTGCCGATCATGTACGGCGACGAGCTGGTGCAAGCATTTTGGGAATTCAAGTCGATCTGGGATCCGCAGCACAAGATGAATCCGGGCAAGGTCGTGCATCCGTACAAGCTCGATCAAAACCTGCGCTGGGGCACCCAGTATCAGCCGTGGGAGCCCGCGACGCATTTCACATTTGAGGACGATCACGGCAGCTTCGCGTTTGCCGCGAACCGATGCGTCGGAACCGGAAAGTGCCGCAAGCACGACAGCGGCACGATGTGTCCGAGCTACATGGCAACCAAAGAAGAAGCGTACTCGACGCGTGGACGGGCGCGCTTGCTCTTCGAGATGCTCGAGGGCAATCCGCTCGATCGAGGCTGGCAAGACGAAGGCGTCAAGGATGCGCTCGACCTGTGTCTGTCGTGCAAAGGCTGCAAGGGCGAGTGCCCGGTCAACGTCGACATGGCGACCTACAAGGCGGAGTTCCTCTCGCACTATTACGAGCACAAGCGCCGTCCGATCGCCGCGTACGCGTTCGGCCTCATCTATTGGTGGGCGAGGCTCGCATCGCTCGCGCCCCGCGTGGTGAATGCGCTCACGCACACGCCGGGACTGCGCGACATCGCGAAGATGGTGGTGCCGATCGCCCCGGAGCGCTCGATCCCGCTCTTCGCGCCGCAGACGTTTCGCGCGTGGTTCGCGCAGCGTCCGCGTCACAATGCCGGGAAAGAGCAGGTGATGCTGTGGCCTGACACCTGGAACAATCACTTTCACCCGACCACGGCGCAGGCCGCGGTGGAGGTTTTGGAGGACGCGGGATTCGAGGTCATCGTGCCCGCCATGCAATTGTGCTGCGGCCGCCCGCTCTATGATTACGGCATGCTCGATCTTGCAAAAACGATGCTGCAGGAGATCTTGGAAACGATTCGTCCGCAGATTCGAGAGGGGATCTGCCTGGTCGGGCTCGAGCCCAGTTGCGTC
>DATKPZ010000028.1:0-5626 GCA_035523815.1 Alphaproteobacteria bacterium | reverse complement strand
GCCCTCGCGAAAATAGGCGACGTTCTCTCGCAAGCGCTCGACCAGCTCGGGATGCGCGTCGAGATAGTCGATCGCCGCGAGCGAACTGCAGGCGACCGTGGCCGGCAGCGCGTTCGAAAACAGCTGCGGGCGCGAACGCTGAACCAACATATCGACCAGCGCGCTGCTACCCGCGACAAAACCGCCCGCCGCGCCCCCCAGCGCCTTGCCGAGCGTTCCCGTGATGATGTCCACCTCGCCGGTCAAGCCGAAATGTTCGATCGTCCCGCGTCCCGTTTTGCCCATGACACCGGTGCCGTGAGAGTCGTCGACGACACTGACCGCGCCGTATTTTTTGCACAGCGCGACGATCTCAGGCAACTTCGCGAGCGACCCCTCCATCGAGAACACGCCGTCCGTCACCACGAGGATCGGCGAACAGTTCTCGGCCTGCGCCGCACGAAGGCGAGCTTCGAGATCGGCCATATCGCCATGCTTGTACACCGCGCGCTTGGCCTTGCTCGCCAGACGCACGCCGTCGATGATCGACGCGTGGTTGAGCTCGTCGGAAATGATCGCGGATCCCTCGCCGCACACGGTGGCAAAGAGTCCGGTATTGGCGTTCCAGCACGAGACGAACGTGAGGGACGCTTGCGTTCCGAGAAACGACGCGATGCGCGCCTCGAGCGTGCGGTGAATGTCGAAGGTTCCACAGATAAATCGGACCGACGCCGTGCCCGCGCCGTACTTCCGTAGCCCTTCGATGCCGGCTTGGACGACTTCGGGCTGATCCGAGAGCCCGAGGTAATTGTTGCTCGAGAGCACGATGACGTCGCCCGCTTCCTCCATGTGGACTTCGGGCGCCATCGGCGTGGTGAGATGACGCAGATGTTTGTAGGTCCCCGCGGCCTTGAGCGCGTCGAGCTCGCCCTGCAGTTTTGCGTCAAACGCAGCGTTCACTTCGCAATGTCTCCTTTGACGTCGAGCACGATCTTCGCGGCTTCGCCGTTGCGCATCAATTCGAAGGCCTTATCGAAATCGCGCATCGGAAGCACGTGCGTGATGATCGGCCGGAGGTCGATGCGCCCGCTCTTCACGAGCGCCTGAGTCTGATACCACGTCTCGAACATCTTGCGCCCATTGATGCCGAGCACGGTGAGCCCCTTGAAAATGATGCGTTCGGCGAGATTGAGGTTGACGTTGTCGCTCGGAATACCGAGGAGCGCCGCGGTGCCGCCGTTACGCACCATCTGCAGTCCGAGATCGATCGCGCTGCCGCTGCCGGACATCTCGAGCAAGACTTCGACCCCGTCACCGTTCGTGCGGCGCTTGATCTCATCGACCAATCCGGGCGTGCGCGCGTCGAACGTCTCATCGGCGCCGAGGCGCTTGGCAAGCTCCAGCTTCGCGGGATTGACGTCGATCGCGTACACCGACGCGGCGCCGGCCGCGCGCGCGACGGGAATCGCCATCAGGCCGATCGATCCCACCCCCGTGATGACCACGCTCTTGCTGCTCACGCCGGCCGACATCACCGTATGCACCGCGTTGCCGAGCGGATCGAAGACCGCCGCAAACTCGTCCGGAATCGCCGGATCGAGCTTCCACACGTTGTATTCGGGCATCGCGATGAATTCAGCGAACGCGCCGTCGCAATCGACGCCGATGATCTTGACGTGTTCGCAGATGTGGGCTTGCCCGGTGCGGCACAGCACGCAGGTGAGATCCGCGATATGTCCCTCCGCCGAAACGCGATCGCCGACCTCGATCGCCCGCACCGCGTCGCCGACGGCTTCGACCGTGCCCATGAATTCGTGACCGATGATGACCGGCGGACGGATGCGCGCCTGCGCCCAGTGATCCCAGGCGTAGATGTGATGGTCGGTGCCGCAGACGCCGGCCTTCTCGACCCGGATCAGGACGTCGGTCGGACCGATCGAGGGAATGGGAACCGCGTGGAGTGTGAAACCGGGCTCGGGCCGCAGTTTGGAGAGGGCCTTCATCGTCGCTGCCATGTCGGCCCCACTTATTGTACGAAAACGGGGCCCGCGCCTTGCGCGAGCCCCGTCTGCTTCTCCTCGACCGAGGTTCGACTAAAAATCGTATTCGGCTTGGAAGCGACTGTACTTGAACAGACCCGCGATCGCATTCCCCGGAGCCGGGAAGTTCGTCGCGGAGCGGCTGAACAAGCGGACGCGCAACGAGAGACCCTTGTACGGCCCCGACTTCGGATACTTCATGAAGAAGTATTGCGTATCGAAGTCCGTCGCGTTCGTCGACGTTGCGTAGCCCGGGTTCGAGAAGTCGTACCACGTTTGGCCGACTTGCACCCAGAACTGCTTGTTGTCCGAGGTGAACGTGGCCTGGAGCTTCACCGCGCTGCCACCGCCACGGCGGTCGATGAGACCGGTCGTGCCGCTGGTCACGTAGGTCGGATCGGTCACGTACGAGTCGGTGTACGGGCTCGCCCAGCCGCCGTAGTAGACGTCGGCGACTCCCGCCGTCGCGGTCGGCGAACAATCCGCTGAACCGCCGGTCGGCAAGAAGTAGGGCATGTTGTGGTTGTACGCTTTGGTCGTGCCGAGCTGATGCGTGTTGGCATTACAGGTAATGCCCGCCGGCAGCGTGACCGTATCGGTCTTCCACGGAATCGAGTCGAACGAACCGCTCAGCAGCACGTTGCTCATCGGATTGAAGCCGACTTGCATACCGAAGATCGTTGAATCGATCTTTCCGAGAAGGTCGCTCGACGGGGCATTTTCGGCACCGGTTTGGAGCGCCACGTACGGTTTCAGTTTGCTCGTGCCAAGCGGCATTTTCGCGTCCAGCCACCACGCGCTCGCGATGTTCTGGAAGTCGTAGTAGTAGACGTTGGCGGTAAGCGGAAGATCCTTGGGCCCGCTATACCCGAGTCGTCCGTAGAACGTACCCGACGTCTTGTACGTGGTCTCCGTCGGGTCGTAGTACAGGCTCGAGTATGCCGAGGCGCCGGCGTAGGCGTAGCCGCCCGGAGCGACCGCCGTGAGCAACGTACCTTGATCGAAGTTCGAGCAGGTGCGGCACTCCCATTGCCACCAGTCGGCGCCTTCGACCGTCCAGTTGGAATTGATCTTGTAGGAGAGATCGACGCCTTGATAAGCCACCGGCTTGAGGCGTGAATCCGAGGTCGGCGTCCACGGCGTTCCGTACGACAGATCGCCGCCTTGGAAGTTGAGCCCGTTGCCGTTGTACTTGACGTACGCTTCGTACAGCGTGCTCATTTCGAACGGCGGCAGCGTGGTGTCCGGGTTGAGGCCCGGCGGAACGCTCTTCGTACCGCACGGTCCCGGCAGCGACGAACTCGCCGTCGATGCGTTGGAGCAGTTGTTGAACGGATTCGCATAGAGATACGAACCGCCGACGCTAAAGCCCGAATCCTCGAAACGGTATGCGCCCGAGAGGCTGATCGCGTTGTTTTCCGACGACTGATTGGCCTTGCTGCCCGGCCCGGGGCCGCCGTAAGCGCTATACGCGTTTTGACGCGTAAAGTCGTAGGCGCGGATGTAACCGTGATAGGTGAAGGGATCCGGCGTAGCTTTCGCTTCAGGCGAAGCTTGAGCGACGACTTTCGGCGCTGGTGTTGCCGTTGTTTCCGCCAGCGAGAATGACGTTGCCGCCAAAACCATCACCGCTGCGGTCAGACCGACGCGCGCGAGTTTGGTTAACACGTGAGAAGTACTCCCTATCAAAGAGATTGGTACAGGGGTAACGGCCCCATGCTACCTGGACAAAATTAAGGCCCATTTAACGTGGCCTTAAGTGCCCGCAGGGGCCCTACTGTGTATAGCGGTTTCCACGAATGGCAAAAACCGCAAACGTCGGGAAGGCCCGGCCTCTACCCGTATCGGCCGGTGATGTAGTCTTCGGTGCGCTTATCCCGCGGCTTGGTGAAGATCGTCGAGGTGGCCTCGGACTCGATCAATTCACCCATGAGAAAGAACGTGGTGAAGTCGCTGATGCGGGCGGCCTGCTGCATCGAGTGCGTAACGATGACGACCGTGTAGTCCTTCTTGAGCTCCTCGATCAGATCTTCGATCTTGCTCGTCGCGATCGGATCGAGCGCGGAGGCCGGCTCGTCCATCAAGATCACTTCCGGATCGACCGCAAGGCAACGCGCGATACAGAGGCGCTGCTGCTGCCCTCCGGAGAGATCCAACGCCGAGCGGTCGAGACGATCTTTGACTTCATCCCAAAGCGCGGCGCCTCGAAGGCTGCGCTCGCAGATATCCATCAGCGTCTTGCGGTTGCGTTCGCCATGGATCTTCGGCCCATACACCGCGTTCTCGAAGATCGTCTTCGGAAACGGATTGGGACGTTGGAAAACCATGCCGATGCGATGACGCACCGTGACCGGATCGATGTTGCTCGCATAGATATCCTCGCCGTCGAGCAACACTTTGCCCTCCACTCGCGCGCCGGGCGTGAGGTCGTGCATGCGGTTCAGGGCCCGGATAAACGTGGACTTTCCACAGCCCGACGGACCGATCAGTGCCTGCACGCAGTGTTCCGGAACGCTCAGATTGGCATTCTTGATCGCGTGAAAGTTGCCATAATAGATTTCGAGATCGCGCGCCTCCAGCTTGGTTGAGGGCGGCGCGCTGGTCAAGTCGGGATTTGTGGCGATCATACGCGTTGTAAAGCTGTCCATACGTGAAGAGCGAGTACGAGAGAATTGAGCCGACAGTATAGCGGCTCCTATGTCATCACCGGAATGTTATTGAAATGACCGGCTTAAGCGGTGATTAAGGGACATTAAGATAAACGCCCTCGGCACATGGGGCCGCGGGCGTAACATCGGGGAAGGCATCGACGTACCACTCTCGGACGTCCTGCAAGGTCAACGTGCGACAGTACTCGTCCAAAAACGCCAAGATCTGGCGGCGCATCGTTCGCTCGTCAAACTCGGGACACTTCGAACGCGACATATGCCATACGGTACCGCACGCAGATTAGGCCGGGGTTATCGCGCCGTTAAGGGCGGGGACCCACTCGCATGATCGGCAAGCGTACCGTGAACGACGTACCGCTTCCCAGCATCGACTCGGTCGCGACGGTTCCCCCGTGGGCATCGATGATTCCCTTCACGATCGCCAGGCCCAGCCCGGCCCCCCCGCTCTCGCGCGTTCTCGAGCGATCGACGACGTAGAACCGCTCGAAGATATGCGGAATGTCGCGATAGGGAATGCCCACGCCGGTATCGCGCACCCGCATGATCGCGTCGTTGCCGTTGGCGTCGAGCTCGACCGTCACGTTTCCGCCGGAGGGCGTGTGACGTATGGCATTATCGATCAGATTCACGAAGACTTGCGAGAGGCGATCGGGATCGGCTTCCACCGAAACCGGTCGCATCGCGCGCAACTCGAGTTGCACGCCTTTGTTCGCCGCTTGCGGCTCAAACGAAGCGACGATCGGATGCGCGACCTCCTCGAGATCGATCTCGTGTAGATTCAGCCGCAGTTGGCCCGATTCGGCACGCGCTTGCTCCAAAAGCTGCTGCACGAGTGCGGCCAAGCGGTCGACCTGGGCCAGCACCTGCGGCAAGAAGAGATCCGCCGCTTCGTCGTCGGGCGACTCGACGACGGTTTCGAGCATCAACTTGATCGAGGAA
>DATKPZ010000027.1:0-2755 GCA_035523815.1 Alphaproteobacteria bacterium | reverse complement strand
TAATGTGGCCGTACACATCTTCAAGATTTCTGGCGGAAAAATTCACGAGATTGAAGCCCTGGGCCACTCCGGCATGCCTTACGACGCGCCCACCGGCTGGGAGAACTTTCCCGATCACGGCCGCTGAATCGGGACTGCTGTGCACGGTGAAAATGGTCGACGAATTCTTGTCGGGCACCTAATTCAACAATATCCGAAGAACGCCGGCACGCCCGGAATCTCCGCTCGGAGGAACCGCAATCATGCCTTTGATGCGATCATGCAACCGGAATCTTTTTGCTGGTATTGCAATCGTCGCAGCGCTGCTCGTGCTGTCCGCGCGGCCCGCCGTCGCGAAAGACTGCGACCGCGCCTGCCTCGGCGATTTGGTCACGCAGTATTTGAAGGACATGGCCGCCCATGACCCTGCCGCGCTGCCGGTCGCACCGAACGTGCGATTCACGGAAAACGGCGACGTCATGAAACTCGGCGACGGTCTCTGGCGCACCGCCTCGGGCCTCGGCACGTATCGCCAGGACATACTCGACGTGGCGGGACATACGGCCGCAACGCAAGCTGTGGTGCTCGAAGACGGAGATAAACCCGTGCTCTTCGCTTTGCGGCTAAAAGAGCGTGACGGCAAGATCAGCCAGATCGAAACGATGGTTTCGCGGAACGACAAATCCTCGTTGATATTCGATCCTGCCGGGTATCAGAAGGGCAACGAGCAAATGGCGTTCGTCCCGCCAGCCTCGGAAATCGATTCTCGCGCTGAAGCGATCAAAATTGCGATGAAATACCCGCAAGGGCTGAAGGTCGGCAGTTTCGTCCGGGCCGATACCCCGTTTGCCTCGGACGCTTACCGCATCGAGAATGGCATCCATACCGCGGGAGCCGGTTGCGCGCGCGCCGGCTGCGAAAGCATCAAAACGCAAAAAATCATCGAGCATCCGGGCATTCGGGCCCGCGTCGCGGCATTCGACGCGCAGCTCGGGATTGTCCTGCTGTATCTCAACTTCGGGAACACCAAGCAGTACGGCCCCGGCATGGCGCTTGTCACCTTCGAGGCGTTCAAGATCTACGGCGGACAAATCCATGCTGTAAACGCAGTCCTTCGCATGGCCTCCACGAGCGCTACTTCCGGCTGGGGCCCTGAACTCCCGGTGAAAGTTCCGCCCGCCAAGTAGCGTCGCGCGGGTTTGGAATTCTCGCATTGCTCGACTCTTCACTCAGAATGACGATCCTCATCGGATCGTCAGCAGTGTTTGAGCCAGCGGGCGGCGTCTTTCGCGTGGTAGGTGAGGACGATCGAGGCGCCGGCGCGCTGGATGCCGGTGAGGATTTCGAGGACGATGCGCTGCTCGTCGATCCAGCCTTTTTGCGCGGCGGCTTTCACCATCGAGAATTCGGCGCTGACGTTGTAGGCGGCGACGGGCACGTCGAAGCGCTCGCGGACGCGCTGGACGATGTCGAGATACGGCAGCGCGGGCTTGACCATGATGATGTCCGCGCCCTCGTCGAGATCGAGCGCGACTTCGCGCAAAGCCTCGCGCGCGTTGGCTGGGTCCATCTGGTAGCTGCGGCGGTCGCCGAACTGCGGAGCCGATTGCGCGGCCTCGCGAAACGGCCCGTAGAACGCCGAGCAATATTTCGCGGCGTACGAGAGGATCGCAATATCCTGAAAGCCGTTCGCGTCGAGCTTGGTGCGAATGGCGCCGACGCGGCCGTCCATCATGTCGGAAGGCGCAACGATATCAGCGCCGGCGCGCGCGTGCGAGAGCGCTGCGTCGGCGAGCAGCGCGATGCTCGGGTCGTTGACGACTTCCCCTCCCTCGATCACGCCGCAATGCCCGTGGCTCGTGTATTCGCACAAGCAAACATCCGTGACGACCAGCAGATCGAGCTTCGCCTTGCGAATCGCGTCGATCGAGCGTTGCACGGCGGCGTTCGGGTCGGCCGCCTCGGAGCCGGTTTCGTCCTTGTGCTCGGGCAAGCCAAAAAGAATCACGGCGGGAATGCCGAGACCGGCGACCTCGCGGCACTCCTCGACAATCTGATCGGGCGATTGCTGGTAGATGCCGGGCATCGAGCTGATCTCCGTGCGCACGCCTTTGCCGGGGCACGCGAACATCGGATAGACGAGCCCCTCGGTCGAAAGGCGCGTCTCGCGCACGAAGCCGCGCAGCGCTTCGGAGCGGCGCAGGCGGCGCGGGCGATGAATCGGGAACGTCATGCGGGCCTCGCAGCCGGCGAATTTTTCCGCTGATAATGGTTGGCGAGCGCGACGGCCAAACCGACCGCGGATGCTTCTTCGGCCTCGATCGCGACGCGCGAGCCCGATTCGCGAATCGCGCGGGCGGTCGTCGGCCCGATGGCGACGAATTGCATGCGCGACGAAAGCTGCGCGATATCCGCAGCGCCCACCGAATCGCGCAGATTGTGAAACGCCGAGGGGCTGGCGAAAACGATGGCGTCCGCTTCCCCGCCCCGGATGCGCGCCAGAATCGCAGGATCGAGCGCGGCCGGCGCGGCCGTACGATAAGCGATCACTTCGGTGACGTCGGCTCCGATCTCGCGCAGAGCGTCCGGCACGCGATCGTCGCCACGATCGCTGCGCGGCAATAGCACGCGGCGGCCGGCGAGCGATTCGCGAAGCTCGCCGACGAGCGATTCGCCGGTGCGATTCTTTGCGACGTAATCCACGTGCAGCCCCTTTTCCTTCAGCACCTCGGCGGTCGCCGGGCCAACGGCGGCGATGAATCGATTCGACGGCCCC
>DATKPZ010000026.1:0-6217 GCA_035523815.1 Alphaproteobacteria bacterium | reverse complement strand
GGAGCCCGATCTCGAACGCCGCACGCTTGCAGGCGTCTGCACGACGACGGTTCGTCCCTTCGACGAAGCGGTGGGCAGGCTCGAACTCGACGCCGTCGATCTCGAAATAACCTCGGTCGAGCGCGACGGCAACGCGCTCGCTTTTGCGCTGCGCGACAATAAGCTGGCGATCACATTCGATCCCCCGCTCGCGCCGGATCAAAGTGCAGCGTTTCGGATCGTCTATCGCGCGACGCACCCGCGTCACGGACTGTTTTTCGTCGAGCCGACGCCCGAGTATCCAGATAAGATACGCCACGCGTGGACGCAGAGTCAAGACGAGAACGCGCGCTACTGGTTTCCCTCGCTCGACTATCCGCACGAGAAGCAAACCTCGCAGACGACGGTTGCCGTGCCGAAGGGACTCTTCGCGCTGGCCAACGGCGAGCTGATCGAGCGCCGCGACGACGGCGAGCGCACGATCTATACGTATCGCCAGGAGATTCCTCACAGCACCTATCTCATGACGATGGTGGCCGGTCCGTTCGTCGAGGCGCGCCAAGCCGACTCGGGCTTGCGCGGCGTTCCCGTCTACTATTACGTGCTCCCGGGACGTGAAGCCGACGGCGAGCGCGCCTTCGGCAACACGCCGCGCATGATCGCCGCCTTCGAAGAGCGCATCGGGACACCGTATCCCTACGCGCGGTATTCGCAAATCGCCGTGACCGACTTCATCTTCGGCGGGATGGAGAACACCTCGGCGACGACCCAGACGGATCGGACGCTGCACGACGAGCGCGCGCATCTCGACTTTTCGAGCGATCCGCTGGTCTCGCACGAGCTCGCGCATCAGTGGTTCGGCGACCTGCTCACTTGCCGTGATTGGTCGCAGGCCTGGCTCAACGAAGGGTTCGCCACGTATTTCGAATGCGTTTGGCGCGAGGCCGATCTGGGCTACGACGAATATCTGTACGACGTCTTCGGATGCGTCGCGCGATACTTGCAGGAGGACGCCGAACGGTATCGCCGTCCGATCGTGTGCAATCGCTTTCGCGATCCGATCGAGATCTTCGACCGTCATCTTTACGAGAAGGCCGGAGCCGTGTTGCACATGTTGCGGGGCGAGCTCGACGACAAGCGCTTCTGGCGCTCGATCGCGCACTACGTCCGGCAGAATGCGCAGCGCAACGTTGAAACGATCGATTTGATTCGCGCCATCGAAGAGTCGACCGGTCGCAACATGCGGGGCTTTTTCGATCAGTGGATTTTCCGCGGCGGCCACCCCGAGCTCGAGGTGAGCGTCGCGTGGGATCCGCAGCGCAAAGCGGCAACGGTGACGATCGATCAGAAGCAGACCATCAGCGAAGAAGCGCCGGCGTATCGCTTTGACGTGGATCTCGGCTTTTGCGCCGGCGTGCCGCCGCTTCCCGCGGCAAATGCGGGCCCGGGCCCGCTTCCTGCCGAGCGGCGTATTCGGGTGAGTGTCGAGCGCGCCCACGAAACCGTGACCGTGCCGCTCGACTTCGAGCCGAAGCTCGTTCGTTTCGATCCGGGAGCCTGGCTGCTCGGCAGCGTTAGCTATAAGTTTGGCGCAACGTTCGCCGCAGCAACGCTGCAAGGCGACCCGGATCCAGTGGCCCGCATCCGCGCCGCGCGCGAACTCGCCAAGGACGGTTGGCAAAGCGCGCAAGAGGCGCTGCGCTCGGCGTTCGAGCGCGACCCGTTCTGGGGTGTGCTCGAGGAAGTGGCCGCCGCGCTGGGCGCGACGCGGGCGCCGTGGGCACGCGAGCTATTGCTTTCCGCGCTGATGCACGAGCATCCCAAAGTGCGCCGCGCCGTCGCTGCGGCGCTCGGAAACTTTCGCGATGCCGGCGTCGCGAGCGCACTGCTTACCGCCTCGCGCGACGACCGATCGTATTTCGTGCGCGCGGCCTCACTCGAGTCGCTGGGTAAGACGCGCGATACGCG
The DNA here is from genome assembly GCA_035523815.1 of Alphaproteobacteria bacterium. Taxonomy (GTDB): domain Bacteria; phylum Vulcanimicrobiota; class Vulcanimicrobiia; order Vulcanimicrobiales; family Vulcanimicrobiaceae; genus Aquilonibacter. The sequence continues at coordinate 4,270 of DATKPZ010000026.1, read as the reverse complement.
CGCGTACGACGCGCTGATCGCCGCGATTCGCGAACGCACGTGGAACGGCACGGTCGAAGCGGGCGCGGCGCGCGGGCTGGCTGAACTCGGCGACGCGCGTGCCGGCGACGCGCTCATCGAAGCCGTACGCCTGGGCGCCGACGAAGGTCTGCGGCGCGCGGCGGCCGGAGCGCTCGCGCGGCTGGGCGCGCTGGTCTACGACGAGCGGTCGCGCATCGTCGACGCGGTCGTGCAGTTGCTCGATGACCCCATGTTCCTCGTGCAGTTAGCGGCAATCGCCGCGGCGGAGTCCCTCGAAGACGCGCGCGCGTTACCTTCGCTCGATCGTCTCGCAAGCAGCGGTTTCGACGGACGTATTCGCCGCGATGCGGCCGAGGCCGCGATTCGCATCCGCGAAGCTCAAAAAGTTCCCTCTCAAGTGAGCGCTCTGCGCTCGGATCTCGACAGCCTGCGTGAAGAACAGCGTACGTTACAAGAGAAGATCGAAAAAGTCGAATCGCTCCAGAAGGGCTAGACGCGGGTTCGTTCTGCTCGTTCTGGCGGCGGTGGTCGCGCTCGCGCTCTGGCCGGTCGTGCGTGGTGCGTTAGTGCATTCCCCGGCTCCGCGCGCGCCCGAGCACGTCGCCGCGCGCGCGACCGCGCAGCCGGCTCCATGGACGCCGGCGCAGATCCTGCGGCTGCATCGCGCGCTGAGCGAGGCGTTCGCCCCGGCGCTTTCAAATCGATTCAGTTTGGCGGTGATCGACGCGGCCGGGCGCGTGATTTACCAGGATCGCGCGCGCTCTGCAGTCACGCCTGCATCGGTGCAGAAACTTATCGTCGCCGATGCTGCGCTGAACTTGCTCGGCCCGCAGTATCGCTTTCATACGATTCTGGCCGCAACGCGCGTACCGGCGGCCGGTACTCTCGAAAGCGATCTTTGGCTCGTCGGGTCGGGCGATCCGTCGCTGCGAAGCGACGACCTGCGTCGTGCCGTGCGGATGCTCGCGCGCAGCGGCTTACATCGGATCGACGGCGCGGTCGCGGTTGACGCGAGTATGATGCGCGGCCCGGAGATCAATCCGCATTGGGATCCGAGCGATGCGAACGAAGACTTTCAGGTGCCGACCAGCGCGGTGTCACTGGACGACGGCACCGCGGAGTTCCGTGTCTACGGACGCTCCCCGGGCGAATCCGCACGCGTGGCGGTCGTCCCCGCGAGCCGCGACGTCCAGATGACCGGCGTGATCCGGACCGCGACGAGCGAAGACGCGGTGATCATCGCTGCACAGGCGCCGAACCACTTTGCGCTCGGTGGCGAGATCCCGCAGGATACCGAGGAGAAGTTTTGGTTGCCGGTGCACGATATGCCGGTCTATGTCGGGGACGTGATCGAGCGCATGCTGCACGAGGCGGGCATCGTCACGGCCCAGCGGCCGCAGGTCTCTAACGCTCCGCTCGACTCGATCGTGCTCTGGGACCATCGCTCGCAGCCGTTGCGCGCGCTCATCGGGCATATGCTCTACGTTTCCGATAATCATTACGCCGAACAACTGATGCGTACGCTCGCCGTCGATGCGGGAGAGGAAGGAACCGACGAGAACGGACTTGCCGTGGAACGGTCCTTCTTGAACTCGCGCGGTATCCCGATCGAGGGGTTGCACGTCGTCGACGGCAGCGGCCTCGCGGAAGCGAACCGTGTGTCGGCTATGACGTTGGCGCGTATTCTCAGCGATGCGGAGTTGCGCGATCACGGCGCAGAGCTCTATCTCTTGCTTCCGGAGGGTGGGCGCGACGGGACGCTGACCAACTATGATTTCACGACCGCGCTTGGCCGCGTGCGCGCCAAGACCGGACATTTGAGCGACGCAAGTTCGCTCGCGGGGTATATCAACACGATGCATCACGGCCGCATCTCATTCGCCTTTATGATCAACGACTCGCCGGGCGATCCGGACAGCGCCTACGTGCGCGCGGTCGATCGGGCCGCGAGTTTCTGATGATCGACCGCGATGTGCTCGCGCGCTTGCTGACTCGTGCGCTGCGGTACGGCGGCGATTACGCCGATATCTTTTGCGAGCGGCGCCGGTCGTATTCGTTCCGTTTGCAGGACGGCCACATTCACGACGGCGCAACCTCGATAGCGCAGGGCGTTGGAATTCGCGTCGTCGTCGGCGAATCGGCCGGCTACGCTTATTCCGACGATCTCTCGGATGAGGCGCTGCTGCGGGCCGCCGAAGCTGCCTCCCTGATCGCGCGCAACGCTCCCGCTCGCGCCGCCGGAAGCATCGATCTCACGACGGCGAGCGTCGCGCCGCTCTACGATCAGCTGCGCACCGGCCACGCGCCGGCCGCGCGCTACGTCGATTTGCTCGAGCGCGCCGACCGCTGCGCGCGCGCCTACGATCCACGCATCGTGGCGGTCAACGCGCATGTCGGCGACGAATTGCAAGACGTATGGATTGCGACGAGCGAAGGCCGCTTCGTGCACGATCATCGCCCGATGATCACGCTCGGCATTCAGGCGGTGGCGAGCGCGGGCGGCGAACGCGGTTCGGGCTATGCTGCCGACGGCGGCCGTACCGCGATCGACTATTTCGACGCGCACTCGCCCGAGGAACTCGCCGCCGACGCTGCGCGCATCGCGGCGACGAACTTGGATGCGGAGCCGGCGCCCGCGGGCGAGATGGAGATGGTGGTCGGTGCGGGCGGCGGCGGCGTATTGCTGCACGAAGCGGTCGGCCACGGTTTAGAGAGTGATTTCAATCGTCGCGGGACGTCGCTGTATAGCGGACGGGTCGGCGAGCGCGTGGCGAGTGACCTGGTGACGATCTATGACGACGGAAATCTGCCCGAGGAGCGCGGCAGCATCGCGGTCGACGACGAAGGCGTGCCCGGTCAGCACAAGGTTCTGGTCGAGCGCGGCGTACTGCGCGGATATATGCAAGACACGCTCAATGCGCGGCTCATGGGAGCGCAGCCGACTGGGAGCGGCCGCCGCCAATCGTACCGCTTTCTTCCGCAACCGCGCATGTGCAACACCTACATGCCGCCGGGTGAGTCGACGCCCGAAGAAATCATTGCCTCGACCAAGCGTGGGCTCTACGCGAAGTCGTTCGCCGGTGGCCAAGTCGAGATCAGCAAGGGCGATTTCGTCTTCATGGTCGCCGAGGGCTATCTGATCGAAGACGGCAAAGTGACCGCGCCGATCAAAAATGCAACGATCGTCGGAAACGGCCCGGACGCGATGACGAAGGTCGTCGCGGTCGCCAACGACGCACGTCTGGCGCGCCGTCACTACACCTGCGGCAAGGGCGGTCAGCACGTTCCGGTCGGCGTCGGAATGCCCACGGTCAAGATCGCGTCGATCACGGTCGGAGGAACCGCCGATGACGAATGAGGACGCGATCGACCTTGCCGCGCGCGCCGTCGATCTTGCGATCGAGGCCGGCGCGCACAGCGCCGAAGCGACGTTTTCGCGCACGGAGCGTTTTCACGTCGAGGCGCGCGATACGACGGTCAGCAAGCTCGAACACTCGGCGGGATCGAACCTGCACCTTCGTCTCTGGAAGGACGGGCGGCGCGTCGCGGTCGCAAGTTCGGTTCTGGATCCCTCCGAACTGCGCGCTGCGATCGTGAGCGCGCTCGATCAGGCGACGTACGTCGCGTCGGATCCGTTCGCCGGACTGCCCGACGAGTTCGGGCAGTTCGAGGGAGAGCTCGATCTGCGCGACCCCGCGGTCGCGCAGCGCGATGACGCTGAAAAGGTCGAGGACGTTCTTGGGCTCGAGCGCGCGATTCGCGCCGCTGATCCGCGCATCGTGAATTCGAGCGGCTCACATTACGGCGATGCGAGCACGACGATTGCGCTCGCCAGTTCGACCGGCTTTCGCGGCGCCTACACCGCGACGCGCGCCTCGCGCTCCACGGCTCCGCTTGCGCAGGAAAACGGCGCGAAGCGCACCGCGCATTATGGCACCGCCGGCCGTTTCATGCGAGACCTCGAGGACCCCGCGGTCGTCGGGACGATTGCCGCGCGCCGCGCGGTCGAAATGTTCGGCGCGCGCAAACCGCCGACGATGCGCGCTGCGGTGATCTTCGAGCGCGACGTCGCGGCGGCCGTTCTCGACGACGTGTTCTCGGCGATTGCGGCTTCCAACGTCGCGGTGGGCAACTCGTGGCTTGCCGAGCGAATCGGCGAGCGCGTCGGAAGCGAACTCGTCACGATCGTCGATGACGGGACCCTGCCCGGGCGCCTCGGGAGCGCCCCGTTCGACGGCGAGGGCGTGGC
>DATKPZ010000025.1:0-30808 GCA_035523815.1 Alphaproteobacteria bacterium | reverse complement strand
CCGCCACCATCCGCGGCGAACGCCGGCCGCGCGAACCAGGGCCCGATCGCCGCGAGCACGCCCATGAAGGCGCTCGATTTGAGCAGGTCGCGCCGCGAGCGCCCCCGCGCGGTAAGGTAACCGTCGAACGTCCCGCGGTCGATGTGATCCATGTGCGTGAGACGATCCGCCGCCCGCGGCGTGTACGACCACTCCGCGAGATCTTGGCGCACGACGCCGGTACCGCGCTCTTCGCCGCAACCGAAAAGCGCTCCGCAGTGATGCGAGTGCTCGTGGCTCATATGACACCTCCAAGTCGAGAGCGTTTCGGGGGTTCGGCCCTGGCCGCTTTGTCGACTTGTCCAGGCGGCCGGCGCGGGCATTGGTCCAAAGTCCAGCGCCTTTGGAGGCTCGCTTGGAATGAGATCGTTCGACCTTCGCCAACAACATGACCGGCGTCAACTCTTTGGTTGTCGCGTTTGCGTTCGGATTGCCCATGACATTTGATCAAACCGTCCACGCTGAGCCGGTTGTTACGCAGCCTGAGCCTTCGCCCGTTCAAGAGCTGGCCGCCCAAGAGCCCCCGGCCATGGGGCATCTCACGCACGAGGAGCGGGCTGCCGCGGAGGTGCTCATGCGGCATCTCTTCGCCACGACCGAACATAATATCGACGGCATCGAATATCACGTCGCGTACGCGCTTGCCGAGCGAGCGGTCGGCGGCGACATCGTGGACGTCTATCATTTCGACAACGGCAACGTCGCGCTCTCGATCGCCGATATCTCGGGCAAAGGCGCTTCCGCGGCGATTCACGCGGCGCTGGTGAAATACGGGCTCCGCTGCTACGCTTCCGAAGGCCTCACTCCCGAACGCGTGCTGCGTTCTTTGGATCGCACGTATATCGAGAACAACGCGTTCGAACGAACCGAGTCCTTTGCCAGCGCCTTTTTGGGGATTCTCGATCACGACCGGCGCTCGATGGCCTATGCGTCGGCGGCGCACGAACCGGTGATCTTATACCGGCCGAAAACCGGCGCGGAGGTGCTCGAACCGACGGCGCCGCTGATCGGTGTCTTCGACGACCAGCACCATCTCTTCAAACAGCGCCACGTCGCAATCGAGGCGGGAACGATCTTGGTCGCGACCACGGACGGCGTTACCGAAGCTCGCTCGCCCGATGGCGATTTCTACGGCATGGAACGGCTCGTGGCGTCGGTGTCGGCCGCGGCCCGCTCAGCCCCGTCGATGCTGTACATCATCGAGCACGTTCTTGCCGACGTGCAGCGGTTCAGTGAAGGGCGCTTGCACGACGACATCGCTGCGCTGGCCGTGCGTATTTTTTAGCGGCGGCGATGGCCTCGGTCAAACGACTGCGCCGCCGTGATTTGCCCATCGACACGATCGAACTCGCGCGCTTCCTGATCGGGACGATCCTGGTGCACGACCGCCGCGGAGAACGAACGAGCGGGCGCATCGTCGAGACCGAAGCCTATCCGGTCGGCGATGCCGCAGGGCATGCGTTCGGCGGAAAAACCAACAGAAACGCGTCGCTATATCTGGCGCGCGGGCACGCATACGTGTATTTCATTTACGGCATGTACTATTGTCTAAACGTTTCGAGCGAGCGCGCCGGTGTCGGAGCGGGCGTGTTGATTCGTGCGCTCGAGCCGATCGAAGGGATCGACCTTATGAAAGAGCGCCGCGGCGGCTCGTCGCTGCGCGATCTTGCGCGCGGCCCCGGCCGTCTTGCCCTCGCGATGGCGATCGATCGACGTGACGACGGCGTGGATCTGTGCACGGATCCTTCGCTCTGGCTGGGCAGCGCTGGCGCGAACTATCACGGCGTCGTCTCGGCGACCACGCGAATCGGCCTGAGCCGCGAGCAGAGCCGGCCCTGGCGATTTTATGAACGCGGCAGCACGTTCGTAAGCGGTCCGCGTCCTCGAATGTAGTGGGTCATCGCAGCCAAGCCGATTCCGGAAATCACAGCGGCAGTTCCCAGTACTGTCCGATCAGATCCTTGCCGAAGCTGTGGTGCTGCTCTTCCTTGACCAGCCGGAAGCCTTCGGCTTCGTAGATGCGCCGGGCGGCGTGGAGCACATCGTTGGTCCAGAGCATGATCTTCTTATAGCCGGCCTGGCGCGCGAAGTCGACGCATTCACGCACGAGGCGTCTGCCGATTCCCAAGCCGCGCGCGCTCGCTTCCACGTGCAGCAGACGCAGCTGCGCGACCGTCGCGGTCTTTTTCACGAGAAAGACGCAGCCGACGTTTGCCCCGTGGCGTTCGGCAATCCAACAGCGTTCGCGCTTGGGATCGAAGTGTTCGACGAATTTCGCGGCAATCTGCGCGATCAGCGCTTCGGCTTCTTCGTTCCAGCCGTACTCGCGCGCATAGAGGGTGCCCTGACGTTGCGCGACCCACCCGATATCGCCGGGCCGCAGCGTCGTGCGCAGCACGTAGGGCTCTTCGCTCGGCGGCTCGGGACCAAGGAGGCGTTCGATGGTCCGCATCGCTTCACCCAAATGCGCCTGCTCCTCATCGGATAGCGCCTCCAGCGCCACGGCAACCTTTTCGTGCTGTCGCGCATTCAGGGGCGCGAAGGCGAGCTTGCCCTTTGCGGTCAGAGAAAGGTGGCTTTGGCGGCCGTCGCTCGCCGAGCGCTTCTTGCGAACCAGACCACGATGAACGAAGTCGCGCAAGATACGGCTGAGGTAGCCGCTATCGAGTTTCAACTCGTTCGCGAGGTCGGTCGCGGTAAGATGCTCGCGATGCGCGAGCTCGTAGAGCACGTTTGCTTCGGCAAGCGAGAAGGGGCTCTCGAGGAAGTCGTGCTGCAGCGCCCCCACGTACCGTGTGTAAAACCGATTGAAGCGGCGGACGCTTTCGACGGGCAAAGGCATAACTAGTTGACATTATCAACTAGTTACTTGCCGTTGTCAACTAATGTCGGAGCTCGTCCGCCAGCGCTCGCGCCTTCGCCTTCACGAGGTCGCGGATTTCGCGCACGCGTTCGGGCGGCTGCCCTTTGGGGTCGGGAAGGCCCCAGTCGTCGTCGATGCGCGGGACGCCTTGCACGTCGCAGCCCATCGTGACGATGCGATCGGCGCGCGCCACCACCGTCGCATCGAGTAACTTTGGGCGCGCCGACGAGATGTCGATGCCGTCCTCGGCCATCGCGGCCACCACGCCCGCGTTCGGGGCATCGGCGGCTTGCGTTCCGGCCGACGCCACCTCGACCGTGTCGCCGGCGAACTGACGGAGATAGGCTTCGGCCATTTGACTGCGACCGGTGTTGTGAACGCACACGAAAAGGACCAGGGGTCTATGCGGCATGCGAATCTCCGTGTGGAAGCAGAACGTCCTCCGCATCGCGCGCCTCGAGCGGCGCGAGCCATTGAAAGAGTAGCGTCGCGCCCACGGCGCCGAGCAGTTGCGCGATGATAAACCCCGGTGCATCCGCCGGGCGAATGCCCGCGAACGTATCGGAGAGCGAGCGCGCGATCGTGACCGCCGGGTTCGCAAACGAGGTCGACGATGTGAACCAATAGGCCGCGACGATGTACGCCGCGACCGCGAACGGCACAAACGCCGACTTGAAGCGAACGCATCCCCAAATAACCAGCAGTAAGCCGAACGTTGCGACGAACTCCGCGAACCACTGCGCGGGTCCGCTACGCGCGCGGTGCGAGATGAAAAACACCGGAAGGCCGAACATCGTGTTCGCCGCGGCGACGCCGGCGAGCGCTCCGCCGATTTGCACGAGCATGTAGGCTGGGACTTCGCGCCACGCTAGGCCCCCGCGCATTGCGTCGGCAAGCGAGACGGCGGGGTTGAAGTGCGCCCCGGAGATGGGGCCGAGCGCGGCGATGAGGCACATGAGCACGCCGCCCGTCGCGATCGTGTTCGCGAGCAACGCGATCGCGACGTTGCCCCCGGAAAGCCGCTGCGCCATGATGCCCGAACCGACGACGCCGGCAAGTAAAAATGCGCTGCCCAACGCTTCGGCCGCAAGCCGCTTGCTCAGGCGTGGCATAACAGCACGCGGTTACGCGATCACTTTCGTATGGAAAGCGTCGCGCAGGACTTCGGATAGACGAGCATAGGCATCGTCGGCGAGGCGGTAATATACCCACGTTCCGCGACGCTCGCTCCTGACCAGCCCCGCTTCACGGAGAATGCGAAGATGATGCGAGACCGTCGGTTGGTTGAGCGGCAACGCGTCGGTGAATTCGCACACGCAGACCTCGTCGTCCGCGCCGGCGAGCGTCGCCAGCATCGTCAGGCGATAGGGATCGGCGACCGCCTTGAGCAGAGCGGCCGCGCCCTCGAGGGTTTGCATCGACATTTTTCGATATTAGACGGTCATATCGAGAACTGTCAATATGGTCGTGCGGCCGTGAAGCACGGCCGGCTGCGTCGAACGTTGACGCGATGCTTACCGTCGCCGCGGCCCTGCCGCTCGTGGTCGCTTTGGGTGGCTCGGTCACGTGGGGCTATGGTCTGCCCTCGCCCTCGACGCAGAATTACGCGGCGCAGTATACGCGGCTGGTTCGCGGCAAACTCGTCAACCTCGCGGTGCCGGGAGCGCAATGTGACGAGGTGATGGAACATCAGATTCCCAGGATGCCGCGCGGCGCTTCGATCGTAATCCTCGACTGCGGCGTCAACGACATCGGCGGTTTCGGCTATACCGGCGAGTACAAGCCGGATGGGAAGCTGCGCACGGCTGCGGCAAACGATGCGGAGCTGGCAGTTGCGCGACGCGCTTTCGCGGATGCGCTCGCGCGCATCCGCGCGAAAGCGCCCGCCGCAACGATCTACCTCGTGAATCTGCGTCACTGGCAGCGCATGACCGGTGCCGAAGATGCTCAGTTCGCCAAAGACGTCAACGCCTGGAATGCGATGCTGGCGGCCACGGGGCTGCATGTGGTCGACGTGAGCGGCGATCCGCGGATGTACCGTCCCGCCTACGTGCAGACCGATCTGCTGCACCCGAACGTGGAAGGAAACGCAGCCATGGCAAGCGACTTTCATTGAGCGTATGGATGATGCAAAACGGCTCGGTGCCGCGCTCAATATCGCGGCGAAAAGCCCGCAGTTCTCGAACAGCAAGGCGCGCGCCGTGGCGCGCGGCGAAGCGGCGGTGAATTGGCCCGCGACGAAGGCGTTGAACGCGGGGTTCAACCCCGAGGTCGACGGCTTCGAATCGTTCGTCATGAACGACGGAAGCACGTGCGCATGGTCGTCCGGGCAGTTTCGGTACGTGGCTCAGGCGCGAAAGTAAAAGAAGAACGCCGCGAGGAGCATCAGCACGATGCCGGCGACTTTCTCCGCGTTTTTGCCGAACGCGTGACCGAGCGTCGCGCCGAACGCAAGGCCGGCGAGCGTGAAGCACACCGTCGAGATCGCAACCGTCGTCAAAAGCGGGATCAAGGGCAAGTGCAGCGCAGGCAGCGCGAAACCGACCCCGAGTGAGTCGAGGCTGATCGAGAGCGAGGCGAGAAGCAGCCCGTGGATCGTCGTGACGTTGAACTCGCGCTCGGAGTCACGCGAGAAACCTTCGCGCAAAATCCACGCGCCGATGCCGGCGAGTACGAGCAAGCCGATCCAGGTGGCGATCGTTCCCACGATGCGCCCAAACCCAGTCCCGAGACCAAGCCCGGCGATCTGCATCGCCACTTCTGCCGCGCTGAACGCAAGCCCGACCCGAAGACGCTCCCGCCAAGGGGGTTCGCGCAGGCCGATCGCCGTCGAGAGCGCGAGCACGTCGAGGCCGATCGCAAGAGCCACGCCAAGGATGCGGATCTCCGTCTCCACCGAGGTCTCTTTAAGAATTAGTTGACAAGCCCCTTCCGGCGCGCTATCCTCAACTAAGAATTTAGTTCGGAGGCGGACGTGAGAGTTTTAGCGGTAAGTCTGGCGTGCCTAATCGGGTGTCTGGCGGGCACGCTGCGCAGTGCGGCGATCGCGAGCGACTACGGCGACGTGGAGTATCACGATTGCATCACGGCGAGCGCACAAAACGCAAATTGGTCCGGACGCGATCTCCACGGGCAGCGCATCGCGTATACTGATCTGCGCGGCGCCGACCTTCGGCGCGTCAATTTGCGCGACGCCCGATTGAAGTGCGTCGATTTGCGCGATGCCGACCTGCGCGGCGCCGATCTGCGCGGCGCGGCCCTCGTCGGCGTCGATTTCTCCGGAGCCCGTCTCGACGGCGCGCTCTTCGAGGGTGTCCGCGGCAATGGCGTCGGCGCACCCGATGGGACGCTCGGGGTGCTCTCGAACGACCAGCTTCGCGCCTTTATGAATGATTGCGTGGGGTGTAACTTCGCGCGCGCGGATCTGCGCAATCGCGACCTCGCGAAGATCAGCTTGACCGGCGCGAACCTCGCGGACGCGGATCTGCGCGATGCCGATCTGCGCGGCGTCGACTTTACCGGCGTAAATTTGGCGCACGCGCAGTTGGCTCACGCGAATCTTCAGGACGCGGCCCTCATCGGATGCAACTTTCAGGGCGTCGATCTGTCTCTGGTGGACTTCTCGAATACTCGGATGACCGGAGACGATTTCCGCAACCGTTTGTGACCATCATGTGCGCGGACGAAGCGTGACGAGGGTAATCGCTCCCAGCGTGACGATCGCAAACGTGAACGCCAGCGTCATCACGAGGTTCTGCGGGATTCGCCGGCCGGACGTGCCTTGCGGTGCTTCCCGCTGCGCGCGTGCTTGAGCTCCGCTAGATCGTAGCGCGGCCCGCCGGCGTTCGGACGCCGTTCCAGCATACACGAGCGATGCGGCTCGAAATCGAAGGCGATCGTCGAGGTGCCGGTTACGCTCAAAGAGGCGATCTAGCAGCTACAGGGGTAGCCGCACAATGGCGCGCGAGGCGTCCGTAGTCTTACGGACCTTGTTCCAAACTCACCAGGCCCAGGCGCAGCGCCTTCGCGATCGCGCGCGAGCGCGAGCCGACTTCGAGCTTGCCCAGCACGCGCTCGACGTGCGTCTCGATCGTGCGCGGGCTGACGACGAGCCGCTGCGCGATTTCCTTGTTACTGAGCCCGTCCACGAGGAGTGCGAGGATTTCGTGCTCGCGACCGGTGAGATCGATGCCGGAAGCCGGCAACGGCGTGCGGCGTTTGGGCCGGATAAAGGTCGAAGCATAGGCCCGAGCGAGACGCGCTTCGAAGCGCGGCCCTTCGCGTGTAAGCGAATCGAGCGCGGTTTCAAAGGCGGTCGTGCCTTGCGTTTCGCCGCGCCGCGCATTGCCGACCGCCACCCCGGCGAGTTCGAGCGAGACCAAACCGCCACGCTGCACGAGCAACGCGGAAAACGGCGCACACGCCGCCGGCGATTGCGGCCCGGTCTCGCCGTTTGCCGTCGCGAGAAACGCCAGGAGTTCGTGCGCGTGCGCGAGACCCACGGCGTCGTAGGCATCGAGGGGTCGCGCCTGCGCGACCGCATCGTGGGCACGGGAGAGAATCGCCGACGCCGATTCGGGCCTATAGAGCAGGGCGTAAAACGACGCCTCGGTTAGGGCAATCGCTCGTTGCACGCTCGGAATATTCGGCAGGTTTGCGGCGCGCTGCGCCAGATCGAGCGCGATCGCATTGTCGTGTCCGAGAAATGCCGCGCGAGCAAGGACGATCTCGGAAAAGGCCGCGACGCGTGCAACGTCGGCGGCGTACCAGGCGCGATCGGCATGTTCGCGCGCGCGCTGCGCGCTCCGCACGGCGCCCTCGACATCCCCGGCGTGGGTCGCGATCTCCGCCAGCGCGATATACAGCGCAGCCTCTTCGGCGCGTAAATCGAGGGCGGAGGCCAGGCGCGCTGCCTGTTGCGCCGCATCGGCTGCGGTGTTGGTTCGCCCCCAGAGAAGCGCCAGGCGTGCGAACCACACCAGCGTCAACGTCTGGAGCACGGCGCGGTCATCGTCTTCGAGCAGGCGCGTAAGGTCGTCGAGCGTGTCTTGCGCGCCGTCGAAGTCGCCCAGCGCGGTCTGCGCGTAAGCGCGCAGAATCCCGCCGTTGAAGCGTGCTGCGGCATCTTGAACCCCGGCGAGCGGCGCAAGCTGCTCGAGCGCCGCGGGAAAGTCAAACGCGACTGCGCACGACCAGCCGCGCAAGACCGCGACCGCAACGCGAGCGGCGGGGCCGAGCGGCGCCGCGAGACGCTCCAGAGCACCGAGTTCGCCTGCATCGATCGGGTCCAAATGCCCGATGTCGTATTCGAGCATCTGCGCGCGCGCATCGAAAGCGATCCGCTCGTCGCCCGAGTCGCCGGCTGCGATCGCTGCCTGCGCGAAGGCCGCTCGCGCCTGCGCCGACGCAGCCGCCTTATCGAGCAAACCTTCGGTGTAGGAACGAACGTCGCGATCGGGGCCGGCGAGATCGATCCGCGCGGCAAGCGCTCGCACCCGTCCGCGATCACCGGTTGCGATAGCACCGTGCGCATGCACGCGCAAGAAGGATCCGGCGGTGGCTGCATCGCCCGCTGCGTCGGCGTGATGCAACGATGCCGCCAGATGTCCCGCGAGGGCGTGCGCCTGCGCGGCACGGCGGTGCGCGGCAGCTTCGCCCTCGCGCGCGCGTAACTGCGCCCGCGCGAGATCGCGCAGGAGCGGATGCAAGCGGTACGTTTCGCCTTCCGTCTCGGTGATCGGCGCGCCGCGCGCGAGCATGTCGGTCAAGGCGCGGTGAAGATCGCGGAACGGCTCGTGTTGCTGCAACATGCCCACGTCGATCGTTTGGAGGACGCTGAGCTCTTCGAGAACGCGAACGTTTTCCGGACCGAGTTCGGTGAGAATCTGTTTGGCCAGATCCGCTTCGCGCCAGCCCGCAAGCGCCAGCGCGGCGCCGGCAACCCAGCCTTCGGTGACGCGCGCCGTTCGCTCCAGTTCTTCCTCGTCGAGTTCGCGTCCGAACGCGGCGCACAGCGCGCGCAGCTCGTCCGCATCGAGCGCAAGGAAACTCCCGTCGAGCAGCGCCACGCGCGCGGCGAGGGCCGCAGCGGGCGTTATTGCCGGGACCCTACGCCCCAGCACGAGCAGGTGAATGAACGGCGGGAGCGCGGTGATGGCGCCGTCGAGAAACTCGGCGAAAGCGGCGTCGGCGGTAAGCACTTGCGCGTTGTCGATGACCAGCGTAAGGGGGCTTTCCACATGCGCGAGTTCGGTCGCGAAGGTGCGGCCGAGATGTTGGGCCGAGGCTTGCGCTTCGAATGCGCCCAGCGTCATGCGCCCGAACTCTGCGCGATGCCGGCGCACCGAGTCGACCAGCGCGGTCGCAAATCCCGAGCGATGCCACGGCCGCGCATCAAGCCAGACGGTGCCGGTATTTGCCGCAAACGCGAGTGTCGCTGCCGCGCTCTTGCCCGCGCCGAGCGGCGCCTGGACGAGCGTTAGCGACGAGCGTGCAACCGTTTCGAGGAGTCGCCGCTCGACGCGGGGACGTGGAATGAGTTCAGCCAGACTGGGGGCTCCCTAACCCTCGTGCGTGCAGCGCGATGGATGATGCTGCAAGAGATACACGAGCGCCCGGCGCAGACCTGCGAACGTCTTGTCGGCGAGCTTGCGACCCACGGCTTCAAAGAAGAGCCGCTCGGGCACATCCAACCCGCAGGCGTAGCGCGCCTGGACCGAGAGAATCAGGAGCGGGCCGATTCGCCGGAATGAAATCATTCCGGTCATCGACGGCAACGGCGCTTCATCGTCGTGCGTCCACGTGAACGCCAGTCCGCCCTTTCTCAGGCCATCCGAGACAAACCGGAAGCGCGCTTCAATCGGCGCGCCGCGCACGCCGCCACGCAGCCGTAACGCAAACTCGTGCTGGGGTTGCGCGCTATGGCCACAACCCGCGAGGATTTCGAGGGGATCGAGCGACGCGTGCACGATCCACACCGCGGATTGCAGTTCCGCGAGCCCGTCGCGCGTGCGAACCTTCGACATCGGCCGGCCTCCGTTACGGATGCTTCGCGGTCATTTGCGGCGCTCCCGGCGCTCGATTCCCCAAGCAGGTGGGTCCAGGTTTTTGTATATTGCTTTATCCTACACACTGCAATTTTTTTCGTGGAGGATCTTCGCATGCAGATACCACCGAAAATGGCGAACCCGGCCGCTCTGGGACTCGCCGGTTTTGCACTTACCACGTTCCTGCTCTCGTGTAAGAATGCCGGGCTTCCGGTCGGCGACGCGTTTCTCGGATTCGCGTTTTTCTATGGCGGCGCGGCGCAGCTGCTCGCCGGCATGTGGGAATTCCCGTCGGGAAACACCTTCGGGGCGCTCGCGTTTACCTCGTACGGCGCGTTTTGGATGGGAACCGGCTTCTGGGCGATGTTCGTGAATCCGAAGAACCCGAACGACCTCGCCTACATCTTGTTTGCGTGGATGATCTTCACGCTCTACATGACGATCGAGGCGGTTCGTCATGCGGCGATGCCGGTGAAGCTGGTCTTCGCCGTGTTGTCCCTCACGTTTATCTTGCTCTGGATCGGCGCCGGATTCGGCCAGGCCGAGCTGATTACGCTGGGTGGATATGCCGGCATTCTGACGGCGGCGCTTGCCTGGTATGCCTCGTGGAAAGCGGTCCACGACGCGCACCCGTCCCTGCCGGTTTAGGACGAAGGCGACGGTGAGGGTGACGATTCCGGCGTGGCGGTAAACACGTACTGCTTCGTCGAGGAACCGAGCGGGACACCGACGCCCGAAATCGTCCCGTCGCTCTTCAGCGTTCCTTGAATGTGGATCCGGCCAAGGGTCGCGATATCGAGCCAGATATCCGACCCTTGGCTTCCTCCGCGTACTGAAGTAAGCGATCCACCCGTGTCCGGACGGTATGTGCCGTTCACGTACCCGTTGACGATGGTGATCCGCAGCTCGCCGGCGTAGCCGAACGACTCGAAGCGCGGGCGAATGTAGGTGCGGTAGACGAGGACCGGAGGCGGAGTTGCTTGTGCGACCGCCCCGGCGATTGCGGGATGAACCACCGCAAGCAATAGCGCAAGAAGCATCGTGCCCAATGATAACATGATCTTCGCGCGGTTTCCTGAACTGGGCGAGCACTCGGTCGCGCCCCCGGCGCTCGTTGCGTTCTCCGGCATCGACGCTGCCGAACGCGAACTCTCGGCGCAATTCTCCGCCGGCGCTGCGGGGCCCGGCGTTTTGGCGGCGATGGGGAACCTGCTCGTGCGGCGCGGACGCTACGTCGATGCGCTGGAGGCATACCGCAGCGCCGCCGATCTCGATCCATCGAATGCGCTCGCGCACTGGGCCTGCGCCGAAATCGCCCACGTGCTCGACGACCGGCGAACCGCCGACACCTATCGTGCACGGGCGCTTGCGTTGCAGCGCGTCTACCCCGACCCAATGCCGGTGGGCAACCGCACGCCGATTCTGCTGCTCTTGCGCGATGCGCCGTAAAGCGTCAACACGCCGCTTGAACTCGTGCTCGATCGTTCACGTTTTGCCGTTCATAAATACTACGTCGAAGGCGACCCGGGGACGGAGCTCCCGCCGTTTGCGCTAACGTTCTGCGCCTTTGGAGCGGCGGGCGCCGCCGAAGATGCGGCAAGACGCGCGTCCGCGTTCATGGACGGGCGCGGCGCGGTCATCAACGACCCGGCGCGCTTGCGGGGCACGACGCGGGAATCGCTCGCGCGCACGCTCGCGGGAATCGACCGGGTGCAGGCCAGCGATGCGACGATTCGCTCGCGAGCACAGACCGAATCGACGGCGCTGCCCGCGCTCGTGCGCCCGATCGACACCCATTCAGGCGAGGGGTTCGCGCGCCTCACGGAAGGGGAGGAACTGCGCCGGCATCTCGCGCGATTTCCCGCCGAGCGCTATTACGTCTCGCCCTTTATCGAGTATCGCAGCGGTGACGGCCTCTATCGCAAATTTCGCGCGATTTTCGTCGACGGGGTCGCCTACCCATATCATCTGGCCATCGCTCCGCAGTGGATGGTGCATTACCAAAGCAGCCCGATGCGCGAAGTTCCGGCGTTTCGCGACGAAGAGTTGCGCTTTCTGGAATCACCGCAGCGCGTGGTTTCTTTTTGGAATCGCGCGATGCCGCAGATCGCCCGCGCGATCGGACTCGATTACTTCGGCATCGACGCGACGGTGTTGCCGGACGGACAACTGATCGTGTTCGAAGCCGACGCGGCGATGCTCGTGCACGATGAAGACGCGCGCGACGTCTTCGCCTACAAACGGCCGTTCGTCGCACGCATTCGAGAGGCGTTACGCGAGGCTATAGCACGCCGTACGCGGCAAAGAACTCCTTGAGCAGCGCCCACGCCTGCCGCGCGGCAATCGGGTTGTACGTGCGGCGCGTATCGTTGAAGAAGGCGTGATCGGCCTGCCCGAAGACGACCTGCTCGTGCGTTTTCTTCGCCGCGGTTAGCGCGTCGGCAACCGCGCGATATTGGTCCGGGCCGATGTGCGCATCCAGGCCTCCCCAGAACATCAGGATCGGCCCGCTCTGCCGCTCTGCGAGCGGGAGCAGATCGGGCACGATGCCGCCGCCGTAAAAGGACACCGCCGCCGCGAGTTTGACTCGCGCGTTGGCCATGTACGTGACGCGGCCTCCCATGCAGAAGCCGACCGCGGCGATTCGCGCGGCGTCGATCTCGCTTTGCGACGTGAGCCAGCTGTACGCGGCGTCGATATCGGCGTTGAGGCCGTCGACCGAAAGCGCGGCCATATGCGGCCGCACGGCATCGAAATCGGTGTCGGAGCCTTCGAAGCCCGGGGCCGTGCGGTGAAAGAGCTCGGGCGCGATCGCCACGAAGCCGAGTGCCGCAAGGCGGCCCGTGACGTCGCGCATGTGCGCGTTGACGCCGAACGCTTCCTGGCACACCAGGATGCCGGGCGCGGCTTGGCCCGCGCTTGGACGCGCGACGTGGGCGTTCATCGTGGTGCCGTCTGAAACTCTCAGCGTGACGCGATCGGTAGAAGAGGACACGGATTCTCCTTTTCGGTACAAGGGTTCTTCATGATCATTGTTCGCGAAATCCACTTGGTACTGGCCTTTTTGGCCGCGCTGTGCGCCGTCGTATTCAGTTGGACGTCGAACGGGCGGCGCGTCGTCAACGCGGTCGTCGTTCTCCAATTCCTGGTTGGCCTCGCGCTCGCGGCCATTATGGGCGCGAGTCACGAGGTGATCCCGCCCCAGGTTTGGCTGCACCTGTTGATCGCCGTCTTGATTTTGGCGGCCTACGGAATGGCGATGCGCTTCGGAAAACGGGCGGGCGGCTCGACGCTCGCGCTGATCTTCTCGCTCGTCGGCATCGTCTTGATCATCCTCAACATCGTGATGGGCTGGCGCCTCGCCATGGGCCAGGTATAGCTGCGTGAAAGTCTCGCGGCTCTTTTGGGGTCTGGTCGTCCTCGCCATCGCTGCCGCTGCGGGATGGTATTTTTTTCGTCCCGCGGCGCCGCCCGGCTCGGGCCAAATGCTCACCGTCTACTATACCAAGCTCGACGGGACGACGCTGGGAACATGGGACGTCTCGTTTCGGGCCGCGCAGCCGGGCGAGAGCGGCGCGCAACGATTGCATGACCTGGCGACGTACGCGGCGCTTCAATCGGTCGCGGGTCCTCCCCCTGACATCTCGGCCGTGCGCTTTCCCACGGGTACGCGCGTGCGCGGCGTCAGCGTGAGCGGATCGACCGCGACGGTGGATTTGAGCCGTGAGGTCGGCTTGGCGAGCGGCGGAACGTTCCAAGAAAACGGCGAGTTCAAAGGTCTGGTGTATACGCTAACGGGAATCCCCTCTATCAATGCGGTCCAGATTACGATCGAAGGCCGAACCGTAGGGACCCTTCCGGGGGGACATCTTGAGCTCGATGCACCGCTTCGCCGCTCGGATTGGTAGCGCGTTTGCGATTCTCGTGCTACTCGCAACGACCGTGGTCCGCGCCGACACGGTCAGCTACGCATTCGAACGCTCCTCGCTAACCTTCACCCACTTCGCGCGCACCCCGACCGGGACCGCGGTTGGAATCGACGATCCCGCCTTTCGTTCGCTGCTCAAATCGCTCGGTGCGACGCTCACGTGGCGCCCGGGCGACCGTTCGGTGCTGATCACGACGTCGGCGCCCGAGGTGATCGCGTTCGGTGTGAACAGCACGCAGTACAGTGTCGGCGCGCTGAGCGCGCAGGCGCGTTTCGCACCGTACATGAGCGGCAGCGAAGTCTATCTGCCGTTCGAAGACACGATGCACGCCCTTGGCGTCTCGGCGCGGGACGGTGTGCTCGAACGGCTGCTCACCTCGCTCGACGTGCAAGGCTACGGCATTCAAGCGGTGCTGGTGGCGCACGGCGGCGGCGTGCTCCGTCCGCGCGTGGTGACCGATACACCGGATCGCGTCGTGTACGAGTTTGACGGCGTCGGCACCACGCTTGCGCCGCAGCGCTCGGTCAATGCAGGCGGCATTCGCACGGTGGAGATCACGTCGTCGGGAAGTGCGCGCGATCCCAAGACGCTGGTAACGATCGACCTGGCTCCCGGCACGCGTCACGATGCACCGCAATCGGGCAGCGGCGAATTCGAAGTCGCCTTTGGCGCCAACGGCAGCGCGCCGCCGCTGGTCGAGCCGTTACGCCAAGCGACGACGCCCGCGGTTTCGGTTGCCGCGGCTCCAGCGGCGAACTCGGCGGTTGCGCCGCCTCCGCCGCCCCCGGCCGACATGAGCACGGCAGGCTCGCCTGCGCCCGCGACCGCCGCGCCGCAAGCGACTGGGACGGCAACCGTCAACGCCGTAACCGTGCAGACCGGTGCGGACGGCGGGCAGACGGTGACGATTGCGGTGACCGGCGATGCGACGTACGAGTGGCATCGGCTGCGCGCGCCCGACAACCGCTTTTGGATCGATATCAAGAACGCGCAGTTGGCGGGCGGACCGCAGGATGCGGCCGAGCCCAATCCGCTCATTGCGCTGCGCGTCCGGCAGATCGACCCGCAAACCGTTCGAATCGCCATCTCGCTCGCGAGCGATAATGCGCTCGACGTTTCGCCGGCGGCGACCGGAATCAGCGTGAGCGTCGGCACCGGCATGGTCGCGGATACCGCGCCGCGCAGCGGCACCGGCTCGATCGGCGCGGTCGTCTCGGCGAGCGAACCACAGACGCTGGTGACCCCGGTCCCGGCCGACGAATACGGCGCGGCTGGGAACAACGATCAAAGCGCGTGGAAGTTCGGGCCGCAAGGCTACGTGCCGACCAATCCGAAGTTGATCGTGCTCGATCCGGGTCACGGCGGCGACGATCGCGGGTCGATGCACGGCAACTTGCAAGAGGCCGTCCTTACCCTCGACATGGCGTTTCGCGTGCGAGCGATTCTCGTCGCGCGGGGCTGGCAAGTCAAGATGACGCGAACCATCGATCACGACGTGGATGCAACGCCGGTGAGCACCGCAAACGCCGAGCGATTCGGGTATCATGACGCCGACGCTTACGATCTCCAGGCTCGCGATGATATCGCCAACAGTTCCGGGGCGAGGCTTTTCGTGAGTATTCACTGCAACGCGTATATCAACAGCGGACCCAACGGAACGACGGTGTACTACTCGAAGCCGATCGATCTGTCGCTGGCGCAGATCATGGATCGCGATCTCGCGATGAGCGATCTAGGCACCAAAGACGACGGCATCGTGAAGAGCCATCTCTACGTGACGATGCACGCGAATATGCCCGCGATTCTCATCGAGACGGCCTTCCTTTCCAATCCATCCGATTATGCCAAGCTCGCATCGCCCGCGTGGCGACAGCAGATGGCCGAAGCGATCGCCGACGGCATCGACAAGTACGCGCAGCAGAACCCGGTGGTCGGAAGCGCGCAGTAGTGATCGGACTCTTTGATTCGGGCTTGGGCGGCCTCACCGTGCTTCGGCGCGTGCGCGAGCGTTTGCCCGACGTCGATCTGCTTTATTACGCCGACCAGGCGCACGTTCCGTACGGCGGCCGCACGCCCGGCGATCTCTTCGAACTGCTGCAGAATAATCTCGCCTGGCTCGACCAGCGCGGCGTCGAGGCGATCGTGATGGCGTGCAATACCTCGTGCGCCATCGCCGATCTTTATGGCTGGCCGCAGACCAATGCCGAGGTCTTCGATCTGCTGGACTCCGCGACGATCGCGCTGCAGCAACGCGGCGCGCGGCGCATCGGCGTCGTCGCGACGGAAGCCACGGTTCGCTCGGGCGCCTATGGCCGGCGCATCCGCAACGCGATTCCGCAGGGCGAAGTGTGGGAGGTTCCCGCGCCGGAACTCGTGCCGCTCGTCGAAGCGGGCCAGGACGACAGCCAGGCCGCGCGCGACGCGGTGGCGCGCGCTTGCGCTGCGCTGCCGCCGGATCTGGACGCGGTGGTCTACGGTTGCACGCACTATCCGGTTCTGGAACGGCACTTTCGCGCCGCGCTCGGCGATCGAGCGGAGTTGATCGACCCGGCCTTCATCCAAGCAACGCGGCTCGCCGAATTTCTCGCACTAGACGAAACGCCGTCAGGATCGGGCACGACGCGTTACGTGACCAGCGGCGATCCGGAGCGCTTCCGCGCCAGCGTCGCGCAGATCATGGAAGAACGCTCGCCCGTCGTAATGGAATACTAGCGCCCCTTTCTGTCATCCCGAGCGTAGCGAAGCATTATCATGCTTCGCTACGCTTCCTACTGTCATCCCGAGCGTAGCGAAGCGAAGTCGAGGGACGCTCCACGTGCGTGTTGCCCGTGAAATCGCTCCTCGCGGCACATCCTGTGCCGCTCCTGCTGCGCGAGTTTTGCGCCACTTCAAAATGAAGTTCGCATCCTGCGAATGGCGCAAAACTTCGAGCCTTCGCGGGCAACACGCACGTGGACTCCCTCGACTTCGGTGCTCGGCGCCTACGCTCGGGATGAGAAGGGTCAGCTGAACAATGCGCGGCGTTGGCGCTCGAGTTCGACCGTCGAACTGAGTGCCGCGCGGCTATCTTGTGCGTGCGATTCAACCAGTGCGGCCATTTGCGAATAGTCGCCGAACATGGCGTAGGCGCGCCGCGCCTCGTCGTTCGCGGCGTCTTGGGCCTGCTCGAGCGTGAACTGGGCGGAGCTGGCAAACTGCTCGATGCGTCCGAAGGCTTCTTGCGCCATTCGTGCCTGACGCGCACTGTGCTCGGCCTTGGCTACGCCGTTTTCGATCGCCACCGCGGCGGACTTTCCGCGCGCTTCGAGGTCGCTGAGCACTTTGCGAATATCCAGCGTCGATGCCTTGGTCTTGTCGGCCAGGCCGCGCACCTCGCCGGCGACCACGTTGAAGCCTTTACCGTGATCGCCCGCGCGGGCCGCTTCGATCGCCGCGTTGAGCGCGAGCAGGTTGGTCTTGTCCGAGACCGAGCGCACGAGGTTGATGATGTTGAAAATCTGGTGCATCGACTTGGCGAATTGGTCGAGCGCGTTGCGACTTTGCACCGCCATCGAGGAGAGCACGTTGATCGTCTCGATCAGCTCGCCGACCGTGTCGCGCATGATGCGCACCTGAGGCGCGACCTGTTCGAAGCGGTCGCCTAGGCCCAAGAAGTCTTTGCCGAGTTGCTCGTTTGAACCGCTCAGCGTCATCGACTGCTGGGAAAGCGCGTTGAGGCTCGCGATCTGCGAACGCGATTGCGTCCCGATCGTATCGCCCGTCGCTCGCACCGAATTGACCGATCGATCGATCGATTCGACGATGTCGTTGAGCGTGAATCCGTGCGTCGATGCGTGCGCACCGAGATTTACGCGGGGGCGCCAGGCGTCCAGGTTTCGGTTGAGCAGCAGACGGAAGACGTCCGTTGGGAAGAGCGGTTCCATGCGCTCCCAGACGAAGCGCGACGTCTTCACGAAGTCCTCGCGCTCGTCGGGCTGCAGCTCGTGGACCTCGAGGTGCTTGCGCAGCTCGGCCAGCGCGCGCTGGTCGTCGTCGCCCGAGATGCGCCGGTGAAATTCGGTAGCTTCCCTAAATGCCTGTTCGATGATCTCGCGGTCCGCCGCGGGTAGCGAGCGCCAGCGCTCGATGTTGCCCAGGACGATCTGCGTGTTGTAGGTGTGAGCGGTGAGGGAGAGGTAGCGCTGCACCTCGTGCAGCTTCGCGCCGAGCGTGTTGGGGAGCGGATTTTCCTGCGCGTCGACTTCGTGGTTCTGCAGCGAGCGATACACGTCGCCAAAGGGAATCACTTTCGGCGTCGCGCCGAGCGCGTGCATCAGCGCGAGATACACTACCGAGTCTTGGATGCGCACGCGCATCTTGCGCATGTCCGACGGGCGTCGAATCGGATGCAAGCTGTTGGTGAAATGCCGCATTCCGTTCTCGAAATAGCCCAGGCCGTGTAAGCCGAACGATTCGAACGATGCGAGGATGTTTTCGCCGAGCGGGCCGTCCAGCAGGCGGTGGGCCGAGTCGCGGTCCGGGAAGACGAACGGCAAGTCGAGCAGCTGCGCAAGGGGCACCAGTGCGCCGGCGACGTAGGTCGTGACGCTGACCATGTCGAGGTCGCCGGAGCGCACGCGCAGCAGTGCTTCCATTTCGTTGCCGCCCGTAAACGGGATCTCGAGTTCGAGGCGCAAACGGCCTTCGGAAAGTTCGAGCGCGCGTTGCGCGACAAACTCCCACGCGCGCGATGGGGGATAGCCCGGCGGCAGCAGCGTCGCGATTTTGATCGTCGTATGGTCGCTTTTGACGGCGGTGCGCGAGCGCGAGATGTATTCGATTTCGGCGCCGTAGTAGGCCAGGCGCTGGGTTGCAAAGGCCGATTCGAGGGCTTCGCGTCCCTGTGCGGCGGCAACGTTGGCGAGTCCGTCGGTGGCCTTGCGCATTTGCTCGGCCGCATGGCTGTGATCGCGGCCGCTGATCACCGCACGGTCGATCGTTACGGAGAGATCGGCGGCAAGCTCGGCGATTTCAGCGAGTGACGTGCGCGCGACTTCCGCGAGCGGCGCCGATTCGGCCGAGCGTTCGGCGTTGGCGCGCACGGCTTGAATCGTCGCTTCGGCTTCACGCTGAATCTCGACGACGAGGGTCTTGATCGCCGCCGTTGATTCGTTCGTCGTCTTCGCCAGACGACCGACCTCGCCGGCGACGACGGCGAAGCCTAGGCCGTGCTGCCCAGCGCGGGCAGCCTCGATCGCCGCATTGAGCGCGAGCAGCTGCGTTTCGTCGCTGACGTCTTCGACGAATTCGGTCATCCGTCCGATCTCGCTCATCAGGCGGCCAAAATCGTCCATCGCGGTGGCGGTATCGGCGGAAAGTTCGGCGAGCTGCTGCACCGACGTCAAGAGATTCTCGACCACTTCGAACGAATTGCCCAGGTCTGAGGCGGCGGCGCGCGCCGACGATTGCGCGCTTTGCAGCCGTTCAGCCGTTTCGCGGGATGCCGCGGCAAGGGTTCCCGCCGTATCGGAGAGGGCGACCATCAGGGTGGTTTGCTCTTGCGCCGTTGCCGCGATGGCCTCAGAGGCCTGACGAACAGCGTCGACAGCGGTCGCAATGCTCGCGTTGAAGCGGTCGAAGAGCTCGTCCTCGCGGGTGGAGATCATGATTTCGGGCTATTCGCCGGACCGAGGAACCACCCATATGCGGCGTAGCCACGATAATGCGGCTGCGACCCGTAACTGTGCCCGATCGAAAAAAGCAGGTCGTGCGTGCGGCCAAGGGCATGGATGTAGGCAACGCCGACGCCGGACTGCTCATAGTCGTCGAGCGGCGTGGTGCAAGTGACTTCCATGCCAATAGTATCGTCCGGGCTGAGCGGATACATAGCGGCGAGACCGGCCTGCCGATCGCCGCCGCTGCCGTCGTCTGGGTCGAAATCGAAGCCGCCGCCAAAGATCGTCACTTTGCCGACCGTTTTTTGTGCCCAGAGCGGCAGGAACAGCGTGCCATGGCCTTGGCTCCCGGCGCCCCGGTGGCGAAGGTCACGTGCGGATAGAACGAGACCTGCGGCGCACGTGCCGTCTCTTGCGCGTTGCCGATATGGATCGAGAATTGCACGTTCGGCATGAGGCCGTAGTTGATTTCGAAGAATGGCAACTCCGCGTTCGAAACGCCGAGGTCTTGGTGTGTGTCCACGCCGGAGTAAATCTCGTAGTTCCGGTAATCGGTGGGCACTGGATCGTCGGTATCGAACGGCGCGCCGGCCGGCGCACGCAGAGGGAGCAACGCCGTGAGGAGAGTCGCTAGTCTCAGGAAGAGTTTCATAAGGCTAGATCTTAGAGCGCGACCGTTGCACCCACATGAAAGACGTGGAAGAAGAGGATCGTCGAGATCGTCGCGAGCGCGGCGCCGGCGATCACCTGCATCAACGTGTGCGCTTTGAGGTACACCCGCGCCCAGCACACCATCGGAATGAGGATGAGAAACGGCAGCGTTTGGTTGCCGTAGAGGAGGGTGAGCGCGACGAGGGGCGCGGTGATGCCGATCGCGTGCGTGCTGATCTTCCAGTACCGGGTGATGTATTGAACGATGAGGGTCGAGAGCGTGTAGGCAGCCATCGCGGCGATCATCATGCGCGGGGCGTGGGTTATCCACATCGCAATCGTGCCCAGGAGATAGAACACGACGAACGCGCCGAATACCGCCTCGCGCTCGTGGCGAACGGACATGTCGAGATCGGAGATGCGGTCGCTGCCGTAGAGCCAGAACACGTAGATCATCGGGCCGATCGACGTAAAGAACGTCGAGAGCAAGAGCAGCCACCAAAAATCGACCGTGCCCATGGCACTGGCGTGCGCCAGGATGACGAAGAGCGCAAGCGCGGTCAAGAACGGATTGAAGACCGTTGAAAGGATGCGCGCGAGGTCGCGCCACGCCTTGCGGTTCTTGATCGGGACGATCTCTTGGAGGGGGTCGTACATCTGAGGGCTTGCTTGGGCTTCCTAGGCCGGAATCCCCTCAAGGCCCGGCGAACCTGAGCCGGTCAATTATGGTCATCGAACGTATCGAATCCCCCGCCGACGTCAAGCGCCTCTCGCGCGACGAACTCGACGTGCTTGCCCGCGAAATTCGCGACATGCTGGTCGTCACGTGCTCGCGCAACGGCGGCCATCTGGCGCCTAATTTGGGCGTGGTCGAGATGACGATCGCGCTCCATCGCGTGCTCGATATTCCGAGCGATAAGCTGGTCTGGGACGTATCGCACCAAGCCTACGTTCACAAGATCCTCAGCGGCCGTCGCGATCGCTTCCACACCTTGCGCAAGGGCGGCGGGATCTCCGGATTTTCGATGCGCAGCGAGTCGCCCTACGATCAGTTCGGCGCCGGACACGCGTCGACGTCGGTATCCGCGGCGTATGGCATGGCCGTCGCTCGCGATCTGGCGGGCAGCGACGAAACCGTGGTGGCCGTGCTGGGTGACGGCGCGCTCACCGGGGGCCTGGCCTACGAAGCGCTCAACAACGCGGGGCAGCTCGACTCGAACTTCATCGTGATCCTCAACGACAACGAGATGTCGATTGCGCCCAACGTCGGGTCGATCGCTTCGTATCTCTCCGTGCTGCGCACCAAGCCCTTTGCGAACTTCGTGCGCGAACGCGCCAAGGGCGTTTTCGAGCACATCCCGTTCGGCGGCGCCGCCCGCAAAGCGTTCGCAAGCGCCGAGATGGGCGCGATGCGCTTCGTGGCGCCCTCGGAGAAGACCGCGGTCATCTTTGAAGAGCTGGGTTTCCGCTATATGGGCCCCTTCGACGGACACAATATCGACGCGATGATCGACGCGCTGGAAACCGCCAAGAGCATCGACCGCCCCGTGCTGATGCACGTGCGTACCGTCAAAGGCAAAGGCTACGAGCCGGCCGAGAAAGATTCGCGCACCTTCCACGGCGTCTCGAGCGCGTTCGACGTCGAGAACGGCAAGCTCGAAATTAAGCCCGACGCGCGACCCACCTTTTCGGATGCCTTCGCCGGCGCGCTGATCGAGCTTGCAAAAGAAAATCCCAAAGTGATCGCGATCACGGCAGCAATGCCCGACGGCACGAAACTCTCGAAGTTCGCCAAACAATTCCCCGAGCGGTTTTTCGACGTCGGCATCGCCGAAGCGCACGCGGTCTGCATGGCCGCAGGCGCGGCGACCAACGGCTTGCAGCCGGTATGCGCCATCTACTCGACCTTCTTGCAGCGCGCCTACGATCAGGTGGTGCACGACGTGTGCGTGCAAAATCTGCCGGTTGTATTTTGCCTCGATCGCGCCGGTTTCGTGGGGGACGACGGCCCGACGCACATGGGACTCTACGATATCGCCTACCTGCGCACGCTGCCGAACATGTCGGTCATGGCGCCGCGCGATGAAGACGAGATGCTGCCGATGCTGGCCCATGCGCTGGCGCGCAACGCCCCGGTCGCGATTCGGTATCCGCGCGGCTCGACCAGCGGGCGCCACCGGGATCCGGTTGCGCCGATCGAATACGGCAAGGCGGAAGTGCTGCGCAAAGGCAGCGGCGCGGCCATCCTCGCGCTGGGAAATACGGTCGACGTGGCGCTCGATGCCTACGACCTCTTGGCCAGCGGCGAGTTCGGCCGGTCCGACCGGCTTCCGACCGTGGTCAACGCCCGATTCGCCAAGCCCGTCGACCAGGCGCTCCTGGGGGACCTGGCGGCGGATCATGATCTGATTCTTACGCTAGAGGAACATTCGCTCGCAGGCGGCTTCGGGTCGGCGGTCGTAGAGAGGGTGTCGGATTTGGGCCTCCCGGTCCGGGTGCAGCGCATCGGCGTGGCCGATGTTCTCGTGCACCACGACTCCCAGCCCAGTCAACGCGCGCTTTTCGGACTCTCTGCGCAGGCAATCGCGGAGCGGGTCGCGCGCGCGCTCGATCCGCATCAGGAGATACACCGTTGACCTTTTTGCTCGCGGCCGCCGCGAAAGCCGCCGCCCCCGTCGTCAAACTTGCCTCACCGAGCGCGCAGCAGGCGGCTCAAGCCCAAGCCCAAGCGCAGGCGCAGCTGTTGCAACAGCGCGCCCCGATGCCGCAGACTTCGCTGCAGGCGCATGCCGCGTGGCTCACGCACGGCATCGCCGGAATCTTTGTGGTCGCTGCGATCTCGCTTATCGTTTTGCTCGCGGTGCAGACGACCAAACAAGAGGGACTCTCGGGCACCATCGGCGGACGCGTGGAGTCTGCCTACGGGCGCGTGGGGGCGGAAGAGCAGCTCAAGCGCGTGACCGGTTTTGCCGCGGTCGTGTTCGTGCTTACCGGCTTCATTCTCTCACTGACAGGGATCTAAACCGCTGTCGTCGCTGCTGGATGTTCGCAGTCTCCATACGACCTTTCGTACGGAGGACGGCCCGGTAACGGCTGTCAACGGTCTTTCGTTTTCTCTGCGGGCGGGTGAAACGCTCGGCATCGTCGGCGAATCGGGCTCGGGGAAGTCGGTCACCGCGCTTTCGATCATGCGCCTGCTTTCTCGCAACGCCGGCGTGACCAGCGACGGCATCATCTTCGACGGCGAAGACCTCATGGCCAAAAGCGAAGCCCAGATGCGCAAGATTCGCGGTTATAAAATCGCGATGATCTTCCAAGACCCGATGACCAGTTTGAACCCGGTCCTCTCCGTCGGCGAGCAAATCGCCGAAGCGGTACGCCTGCACCTGGGCTATTCTCGCGCGGATTCGCGCGCCAAGGCGATCGAAATGCTGCGGAAGGTGCGGATTTCAGAGCCCGAGCGGCGCATCGACGACTATCCGCACCAATTTTCCGGCGGCATGCGCCAGCGCGTGATGATTGCGATGGCGCTCTCGTGCAATCCGCAGGTGCTCATCGCCGACGAGCCGACCACGGCACTCGACGTCACGATCCAAGCGCAGATTCTCGAACTGATGAACGAGATGCAGGCGGAGACAGGCGCCGCGATCATCATGATCACGCACGACTTGGGCGTCGTGGCCGAAGTCTGCAAGAACGTCCTCGTGATGTACGGCGGAAACTTGGTCGAGTACGGGACTGCCGACCAGATCTTCAACGAGCCGAAGATGCCCTACACGCAAGGGCTGCTCGCCTCGCTCCCGCGGCTCGACCAGAGCGAACGCCGCCGTCTGCAACCGATCAAAGGGCAGCCCCCCAACCTGCTCAATCTCCCGAAGGGCTGCGCGTTCGCGCCCCGCTGCGGCGAGCGCATGCCGATCTGTGCGGAACCCGTACGGCTGTACGAGTTCGAGGGCGGACACGAGGCTCGCTGCTGGCTCTACGACGGAAAGGTCCCATGCCGCTAGTCGAGGTGCGCGACCTCCAAAAGTATTTTCCGATTCACGCGGGGCTGCTCTCGCGGCACGTCGCCGACGTCAAGGCGGTGGACGGCGTCAGCTTCGATATCGCCGCCGGTGAAACGCTGGGCTTGGTGGGCGAATCCGGATCCGGCAAAACGACGATCGGGCGGATGCTGCTCCACCTGCTGCCCGCGACGAATGGGTCGATTCGTTACGACGGCGCCGAGATCACGACGATGCGCGCCGACGAGATCCGGCGGCTCCGCCGTCAGATTCAGATCATCTTTCAAGATCCGTATGCGTCGCTCAATCCTCGCATGACGGTGGGCGAGATCATCGCCGAGCCGCTGCGAATTCACGGCATCGCGCGGGGAAAGGCCGCCCAGGAGCGGGTGGGCGAGCTGCTCCGGCTCACTGGGTTGCGTCCATACAGCGCCAACCGCTATCCGCATGAGTTTTCGGGCGGCCAGCGCCAGCGTATCGGGATCGCCCGCGCGCTCGCCGTGGACCCCAAGTTCATCGTGTGCGACGAGCCGGTCTCCGCGCTCGACGTCTCGATTCAGGCGCAGGTTATCAACCTGCTCGAGGACCTGCAGCAGCAACTCGGACTGACCTACCTGTTCATTGCCCACGATCTCTCGGTCGTGCGGCACATCTCGACGCGCGTCGCCGTCATGTACGTGGGAAAAATCGTCGAGCTCAGCCCGCGCGACGAACTTTACGAGCGTCCCCTGCATCCCTACACGCAAGCGCTGCTCTCGGCGATTCCGATTCCGGACCCCTCGATCGAACGTCGCCGCAAGCGCATCGTCCTCAGCGGCGATATCCCCTCACCCGTCGACCCGCCGTCCGGCTGCCGTTTTCATACGCGCTGCCCGGTGGCGTTCGAACGCTGCAAAGTCGAAGATCCCGCGTTCAAGGACTACGGCGGCGGCCACTTCGCGGCATGTCATTGGGTCGAGGAGAACAAGGGCGAAGCGCCCTGCATAACGAGCGGACCCGCGGTGCTAAACCCGTCTTAACTCCGCGATAACAGATCGGCGTTATGCTCGTGGTGTGATCGTCGCGCAAATCTCGGATCTGCACATTCGACGCCGCGGGCACGTGCTGCACCACATGCCCAATACGGCCGACTATCTCCGACGCACGATTGCCCGCTTGCACGCCATGCAGCCCCGCCCGGATATCGTCCTCGCCACCGGCGACCTTACCGAACGAGGTTCGCCGCACGAGTATCGGCGATTGCGGTCGATGCTCGGGCGGCTCGAGATTCCGCACTTTCTGATTCCGGGAAACCACGATGATCGCGAATCGCTCCGGCGGGCCTTTCGCGATCATCGTTATTTACGGACCTTCGTCTCGCACGCGAGCTTCGCAATCGACGCGTGGCCGCTGCGGATCGTCGCTCTGGACTCGACGACTCCCGGCCGCGGGGGCGGATTCGTCGACGACGAGCGCTTGGAGTGGCTCGACGGCGAGCTGAGCGC
Source organism: Alphaproteobacteria bacterium (assembly GCA_035523815.1). Lineage (GTDB taxonomy): Bacteria > Vulcanimicrobiota > Vulcanimicrobiia > Vulcanimicrobiales > Vulcanimicrobiaceae > Aquilonibacter. Next base: position 5,138 of record DATKPZ010000025.1, on the reverse strand, counting down.
CCATCCCCGCCGCCCGACGATTCTCGCGATGCATCACCCGCCGTTTCGCACCGGCGTACCGGGGTTGGACGCCTATGGATTCGAGAACGTCGACGGACTCGCGACGGTCGTGCGCGCGCACCCGCAGATCGCGCGCATCGTCGCGGGGCATCTGCACACGGTGCTGATGCGCCCATGGAACGGGACGATCGCCTGCACCGCGCCGAGCACCTCGCCGCAATTCGTGCTCGGCCGCTCGCGCCTGGGAATCGGGGTCGAATCAGCCGGGTTTTTGCTGCACGAATGGAGTTTCAACGCCGACGTGCACACCTTCATCGTTCGCGTGGAGAGCGGTGTGGAGCAGCAGATCGCGTAGACGGCTCCGTCCTTGAAAAAAATTAGGCGAACGACCTGAGGTCGTCCGCCTTCATTAAAAGCTCCGGGTGAGAGCGTTGATACGCTAGGCTTTTTTCTTGCGAGCCTTCTTGCGTCCGCCGGCCTTTTTCCGTCCGGCGGTCTTCTTGCGTCCAGCGGCCTTTTTCTTGCGCCCGCCGGCCTTCTTGCGTCCCGTGGTCTTCTTGCGTCCGGCCGCCTTTTTCTTGCGTCCGCCGGCCTTCTTGCGTCCGGCCTTCTTACGCGTCGTTTTCTTGCGTCCAGCGGCTTTCTTACGCGTGGCCTTCTTGCGTCCGCCGGCAGCTTTCTTTCGCGTTGCCTTCTTGCGTCCGCCGGCAGCCTTTTTGGCCGCCCCGGCCTTTTTGCGGCGAGCCTTACGGCGAGGCTTCTTTGCCTCGGCCATCGTCTCGCCGTTCATCATGGTATCGGAGTCCATTCATTCCTCCTCGTCCCCCGGGGGACGAACAGCGTTATTTGGACAGCGCACGAACTGCGCTTTAAGCGCACTATAAAGGATTTTGCTTAATCATGCAAATCGCGCGCGCACGCATGCGCACGCGCGCACGCGTACGCGCACGCGAAGACCCCCAATCCTTCGACGAGCTCGGGACGGGTTTGCCCAGGTCTTGACCCCCGGAGTATACTTAGGCCCGTGAAAAAGCCCCTGATCATCGTGGAGTCGCCGACCAAGGCGCGCACGATCAAGAAGTTTCTCCCGCCGCGCTACGTGGTCAAGGCGTCGGTCGGGCACGTGCGCGATCTGCCCAAGAGCACGCTCGGCGTCGACGTGGAGAACGATTTCACGCCCAAATATCTCACGATCAAGGGCAAGGGCGACGTGATCAAAGAGCTCAAAAGCGCGGTAAAGGGCGCGAGCGAGGTCTATCTCGCGACCGACCCCGATCGCGAGGGTGAGGCGATCGCATGGCACCTCGCCGAGTTGCTCAAACTCGACGACCCCAAGCGAATCGAACTGCACGAGATCACCAAAGACGCCGCGCTCGCCGCGATAAAAGCGCCCCATCACATCGACATGGATCGGGTGAACGCGCAGCAGGCCCGGCGCATCCTCGACCGCCTCGTCGGTTACAAGATTTCGCCGCTGCTCTGGGCGAAGGTTCGGGGCGGCCTCTCGGCCGGCCGCGTGCAGTCGGTCGCCGTACGCCTGATCGTCGACCGTGAGCGCGAGATCAACGCGTTCAACCCGCGCGAGTACTGGACCGTCACGGCGCAACTGGCCACCGAGCGCGACCCGGAGATCGTCTTCCCGGCAGACCTCGTCGCTCATCGCGGCGAGAAGCTCGAAATCACGAACCAAGAGCAGGCCGATTCCGTGCTACGCGCCCTCGAGGGCGCGAACTTTTCGGTCGCCTCGGTCAAGCGCCGCGAGGTGCGCCGGAACGCGCCGGCGCCGTTCACGACCTCGACCCTGCAACAAGAGGCTTCGCGCAAGCTACGCCTGCGCGTCCGGCGCACGATGCAGATCGCCCAGGCGTTGTACGAAGGCGTCGATCTCGGCGGAGCCGACGGCACGCAAGGTCTCATCACCTATATGCGTACCGACTCGACGCGCATCGCGGACTCGGCGCGAGACGCCGCCCGCGAGTTCGTGACGGCGACCTACGGAGCCGAGTTCCATGGCAGCGCCACGCATAAAATTCGTGAGGGCGCGCAAGACGCCCACGAAGCGATTCGCCCGACCAGCGTCTTTCGCACGCCGGACAGTGTGGCGCACGTGCTCAAGCGCGATGAGCTGCGGCTCTACACGCTGATCTGGGAGCGCTTCGTTGCTTCGCAGATGGCGCCCGCCGTCATGGATCAGACGACCGTCGATATCAGCGCTGCCGACTACACGTTCCGCGCAACCGGCAGCATCGTCAAGTTCGCCGGCTTCACCCGCGTATATGAAGAAGGCAAAGACGAGGATGCGCAAGCTGCCGAGGCGGTGGCCAAGACCAACGGCGCGCCAAAAGGAAAAGCGCGCGTGCGTCTGCCCGAACTTCGCGAGCGCGACGCGCTCGATCGGCGCGCCATCGAACCCAAGCAGCACTTCACCGAGCCCCCGCCGCGCTACACCGAAGCGACCCTGGTCAAGGCGCTGGAGGAGAACGGCATCGGACGTCCCTCGACCTACTCGACGATCGTCGACACGATCCAGGCGCGCGGATACGTGACGCAAGAGGATCGCCGCTTTTCGCCCACCGAGATCGGCATCGCGGTCAACGATCTGCTCGCCGAGCACTTCAAAGACATCGTCGACTTGAAGTTTACGGCCGGCATGGAGGGCGATCTCGATAAAGTTGCCGAGGGTAACGCCGACTGGGTCGGCATCCTGCGCGCCTTCTACGCTCCGTTCGCGCATTCGCTCGAGGATGCGGAGAAGAAGCTGCCGCGCCTGGAGATCAAAGACGAACCGACCGACGAAATCTGTCCCAACTGCGGGCGGCCGATGGTCATCAAGACCGGACGCTTCGGCAAGTTCATTTCGTGCACCGGTTACCCCGAGTGCAAAACGACGAAGCCGATCGTCAAAGACACGGGCGCGAAATGTCCGAAGGACGGCGGCATGATCGTCGAGCGGCGCTCGAAGAAGGGCCGCACGTTCTACGGGTGCGCGAATTATCCAAAGTGCGATTTCGTGTCGTGGGATCGCGTGATCCCCGAGCCGTGTCCGGTGTGCGGGAGCCACGTGGTCGCGAAAAATCGTCGCGGCGGCGTCGTGCATCTCGAGTGCTCGGCGAACAAAGAGCACGACGTGTCGTCCCTGGCGAAGGCCGCAGGCGGCGAGGAGCCCACCGACGAGCGCGAACTCGCGGAAGTTTGACCGGCATGAGCGAGCGGCTCATCGTCGTCGGGGGTGGGCTTGCGGGCTGCGAAGCGGCGTGGCAGGCGGCAAACACCGGCGTTGACGTCGACCTCTACGAAATGCGCCCGCGTTCGAGCGGCCCTGCGCATCAGACCGGACGCCTCGCGGAACTCGTGTGCAGCAACTCGCTGCGCGGCGCCGCACTCGAAAATGCCGTCGGGCTTTTGAAAGAAGAGCTGGCGCGACTCGATTCGGTGATCATCACGAGCGCGCGTGAAGCGGCCGTTCCGGCCGGCGGCGCGCTGGCCGTCGACCGCGAGAAGTTCGCCGACGCGGTCGAAGCGCGGATCAGCGCGCATCCGCGCATCACGTTGCACCGCGACGAGGTCGCCACGATTCCGCTGGATCGTCCGGCGATCGTCGCGTGCGGCCCGCTTCCGAACGAGGGCTTTTTAGCATCGCTCGACGCGCTGGTCGGCGAGCGCCTCTCGTATTTCGACGCGGCGTCACCGATCGTCGCCGCCGACTCGATCGACGAATCGTTCATGTACCGCAAGTCGCGCTATGAAAAAGGCAACGGTGACGACTACGTCAACATCCCGCTCGACCGCGAGCAGTACGCTGCGCTCGTTCGCGATCTGCGTACGCTCGAACGCCACCAACCCAAGGGCTTCGAGCTGGAAGCCACGACGAAATACTTCGAGGGCTGCTTGCCGATCGAAGAGATGGCGGATCGCGGTGACGACGTGCTTCGCTTCGGGCCGCTCAAGCCGGTCGGCTTGCGCGATCCGCGCACGGGCAAGACGCCGCACGCGGTCGTGCAGTTGCGCAAAGAGAATGCCGAAGGCACCGCGTTCAATCTGGTCGGATTTCAAACGCGGCTCTCGTGGCCCGCGCAGAAAGAAGCCTTCGGCAAGCTCCCTGGCTTGGCAAACGCCGAGTGGTTGCGCCTGGGCGTGATGCACCGTAACACGTTCATCGACTCGCCGCGACTGCTCGATGCAAGCCTGCGGTTGCGCGGCCACGACGCGCTCTATTTCGCGGGGCAGATCACCGGCGCTGAAGGTTACGTCGAAGCGGCCGCCTGCGGCGCCATGACCGGCGTCCACGCTGCGCGCGCGATCCTCGGTTTACCGGCGGTTACGTTCCCGCGCGAGAGCGCGTTCGGCGCCGTAGTCGCGCATCTGCAAAACACCGAGACCCACGATTTTCAGCCGGCCAACGTCACCTGGTCCTATTTCCCGCCGCTGGACCGTGAGATCCGTGATAAGAAAGAACGGCGGCGTTTGATGGCCGAGCGCGCGCTGGCCTCGTTGGAAGCACTCAAATCCGATCTGCACTTGCAGCTCGCCTAGCGAGTTATTTGATCGCGTAGGTGATCGTCACGTTGGTGAAGACCGGGACCGTCACGTCGTCTTGGGGTGACTGCGGATCCGTCGGGCCGTTCGTGCGCGATCGGCAGTAGGAAGGTGGCCGCTGCTGCTAGGATCGCAAGACGCTTCATGAAACCCCCAGTGCCCAAAACGGGTAGAACGGTGACGATATGAGGATTCGCTCCACCACCATTCTGGCGGTTCGCCGCGACGGCACGCTGGCCATTGCCGGCGACGGACAGGTCACGCTCGATAAGACCATCGTCAAGCACAGTGCGCGCAAAGTGCGCAAGATCGCCGGAGGGAAGGTCTTGGCGGGCTTCGCGGGTTCAGCGGCCGACGGCATTACCTTGCTCGAGAAATTCGAAAACAAATTCGCCGAGTTCAAGGACATCACGCGCGCCGCAGTCGAGCTGGCCAAGGATTGGCGTCAGGATCGCGCGCTACGCCGTCTCGAGGCGCTGCTGATCGTCGGGACGCCCGACCACCTCTTCGTGCTCTCGGGAACGGGCGACGTGATCGAACCCGACGAAGGCATCGCCGCGATCGGAAGCGGCGGACCCTACGCGCAGGCCGCGGCCGCGGCG
>DATKPZ010000024.1:0-2750 GCA_035523815.1 Alphaproteobacteria bacterium | reverse complement strand
ATGGAAGAAGAGCTGCGCGAATACGACGGCACGGCGGCGATCATCAAGTCGCTGGCTCTCCCCGCGTCCGTTCGCAACCAGCTGATCCGTCAAATCATCCTGTTCCGGTTGGGCGATCCGGCGACGCGGCGCGGACTCTTCGTCCAAAGCGGCGAGCGCGTCGATCTAACCGACGTCATGCAGGCAGTTTCGCGCGCGGCGGCGGCGACGTTGCTGCATCTTTCGTTTTCACAAATCAAGATCGGATACGTCGGTCAGGGCGCAACGACGGTCTCGCGCATCTTCGCGACGGCCAAGCGCGCGCGTTCGATCATCTTCATCGACGAAGCCGAGCGCTTCTTTACAACAACCGGCTCGGCGGCGTACGAGGCCATGCGCAAGGAAGTGGTCCAGGCGCTGTGGAGCGAGTGGGAGCAGCTCGAAGGCCAGCCCGACGTGTGGGTGATCGCCGGCGCGACTTCGCAAGAGGGCCTGGACGAGGGGATCATCGCGCGGTTCGGCGCGGTGATCGATCTCGAACCGCCGGCCTTCGGCGCGGATGCCGCGACCATTCCGATCGGCGCCGAGGACGGCGAGGCGGTGGCGCGCATCGACCCTGAGGAGAGCGACGTCGGTTTGCCCGACCCGGTGCTCAAGCGCACGCGTATGCTGGCGGCCATGTTCGCGCACGTCGGGACGATGGAGTCGCAGGGCATCACCGTGCCCCGCGCGGTGCTGATCGCCGGTCCGTCCGCGGACGCGCGCAGCAGTACGATCAAGAGCCTGGCCGACCAGACCGCCCTTCCGGTGATCCCGGCCAACATCGACGATCTGGACGCGGCGCTGGAGCGGGCGCGGGCGAGTGGGCACGCGATCGTGGTGGTGGAGATCCCGGAGTACGGCGACCCCGGGTCTATCGCGCATCTGGCGGTGACGATCGACCGGCTGGCCGAGCACAAAGAGCAAATTTTCATCGTGGCTGAGACGGTCGATGCGAGCAGCGTCGACCCCGAACTGCGCAGCCGCTTCCCCGAATTCGTCGATCTGACCGAACTTTCGCCGCAGGCGCGCCGTGAAATGCTCGAGGCGCTGCTCGGCGGGAAGCCGCTTGCCTTCGACCTCTCGGAGGCGCTCGACGAGCTCGAAACGCGGACCGCCGGGATGACCGAAGAGCAACTTCGGCACTTCGTCGACGAGGCCGGCCGCGCGGCTGCGCTGCGCGCAATCGACGCGGGGAGTCCCGATCACGTCACGGTCGCGCTGGCCGACTTCGCGCACCGCGCCGCGCCCGCCGAGCCTGCGACCAAAGACGACGAGGCAGCGCTCTAGGCGGAGGCGAAGAGCGCCTTCGTCCCATGAATTATCGTACGTACGCCTCGCCGTTCTCTTGGAGATACGGCAGCGCCGAGCTACGCACGCTCTTTTCCGAGGAAGAACGCCGCAAATTGTGGCGTGCGGTATGGGTTGCCCTCGCGCAGGCGCAGTCGCATGCCGGGCTGATCACCGCGGCCGAAGTCGCCGACCTTCGCGCGCACGCGCACGAGATCGACATCGACGCGGCGCTGGCCATCGAACGGGAAATCCACCACGATCTCATGGCCGAAATTCGCGTCTTTGCCGCTCAGGCGAAGATCGGCGGCGGAAAGTTGCACCTCGGCGCAACCTCGATGGACATCGAGGACACGGTCGAAACGTATCGCTTGCGCTTGGGCCTCGCGGCCGTGGGCGCGAACCTTCACGGCTTGTTGCAAAGCTTCGCGGCGAAGGTGCGACAGTACGCCGATTTGGTCTGCATGGCGTTCACGCATTTGCAGCCGGCCGAGCCGACGACGCTGGGCTATCGCCTGGGCGTCTACGCTCAAGATCTCTCGATCGATGATGCGAATCTGCGCTTCGTCTTCGATCAGCTCACGACCAAAGGTTTGCGCGGCGCGGTCGGAACGGCGGCATCGTACGAGCATCTGCTCGACCATCAGGGCACCTCGGCGATGTTCGAAGAGCACGTCCTCGAGCAGTTTGGGCTGCGCGCGCGCGACGTCAGCACGCAAACCTATCCGCGCAAGCTCGACTACCTGCTGCTATCGGGCCTCGCGGGGCTTGGCGCATCCCTTTCAAAATTCGCCGCCGACGTGCGCATTTTGAGCAGTCCGGAATTCGGCGAACTCGCCGAGCCCTTCGGCCGTTCGCAGATCGGCAGTTCGGCCATGCCGTTCAAACGCAATCCCATCCTGTGCGAGCGCATCGATTCGCTCGCGCGGTTACTCGTCGGTTACAGCGACGTCGCCTGGCAGAATGCGGCGACGAATTATCTCGAGCGCACCCTCGACGACAGCGCCAACCGGCGCACGATCCTTCCCGAAGCGATCCTCTGCGCCGACGAGATCGTCAGCCTCGCGCGCAAAGTGATCGACGGTCTGCGCGTCGAGGAGCGGCGCATCACGCACAATCTGCGCGTCTACGGACCCTTCGCCGGAACCGAAGCGGTGATGATGGAGGCGGCACGCGCGGGCGGCGACCGACAAGTCTTGCACGAGCGTATCCGCGATGCCGCAATGGAAGCGTGGGCCGCGCTCGCGCGCGATGAAGACAATCCGCTCGCGCAAACGCTTGCGGCGGATAGCACGCTCACCGCATTGGTCGACCCGGCCGAGATTCGGCGATTGCTCGACCCGAGCAAACACGTCGGCACCGCGCCGCAACGCGCACGCGCACTCGCCGACCGCATCGACGCATTGCCCGAGTTTCCAAAACAAAAGAAGGTGGGGGTATGA
>DATKPZ010000023.1:0-25272 GCA_035523815.1 Alphaproteobacteria bacterium | reverse complement strand
AACCTTACGGTAATGCGCATCTAACGTATTGCGCCGATGCGGAGGGCTGTTCCAGAGTTCGGTTACCGCGAAAAGCGGATCGGGCGCCTCGGCAATGTTTTCCGCCGCGTAGTGAAAGGCGCAGCCGTCGGCGCGCATCTCGTCCCAGGGCAGGTGGCCGTCCGGTGAAAGGTGGGCGAAATAGTTCCGCTCTCGCATGTCGTTCGCGCGTTCGCTCGCGGCGGCGGTGAGGCACGAGTCGAGCGTCAGCGAGGCAATGCCGTCACTACGGCGTTCGTCGTTGATCTGGGTGAACACCGTTTGTTGCGCCGTGAGCACCCCGGTACCAACCGTCAGTGCTAAGATCAAGGAAGTCACCATGCCGCCCCTTGGTTATCGGCATTTGTGAGGCGTTCCGGATACCGGCGGGCGTTAAAGGCGTCAGAGCAATCGAGGGGCCGGCAGCGGAATGGCGCCTTCGAGCTCGAGCAGCGCACGCTTGAGTGGCAGTCCTCCGCCAAAGCCGGTCAGCGTTCCGTCGGCGCCGATCACACGGTGGCAGGGGATCACGATCGGAATGGGGTTCGCGCCGTTGGCACGACCGACGGCCCGCGCGCCGTTCGAAAGTCCGAACTCATTTGCGATTTCGCCGTACGACGTCGTCGCGCCGTATGGTATCTCGAGGAGCCGGGCCCACACGCGCCGCTCGAACGGCGTTCCGCGCGGCTCGAGCGGCAAGTCGAACGCGCGCCGTTTGCCCAGAAAATATTCGTGCAACTGCGCCTGTACCGCGCGCATGCCCTCGTTCGCGGCCCGCGTGAACGGCTCGCGTTGGTCGATCGTTCGTCCCCGATTGGGCAACCACAATTCCACGAGGACGCCGTCGGCGTCGACCGCGAGGTTGATTCGGCCGTGCGGTGATTCGAACGCCGAGCGGAAGAGCATCATCGTAAGCAAGACGTGGAAGAACGCGAAAAAGTTGCCGCCCGCTCGGTAAGGTACCCGACGGCTGGGTACGCTAGCTGGATGAAGACGGCGATTTGGTTTAGCCTTGCACTCCTCGGCGGTGCGCTCGCGGGGTGTTCATCCCAGCAACAGCAGTCAGCCTCGCACGAGGTCAACCAAGATTATCTCATCGCCGCCGTGACGGCGAGGCTCGCTGCCGTGGACGTGGATGCGCTGAGCACCGTCCACGTCGCAGCGAATAATGGCGCGATTACCCTTTCGGGCCAAGCTCGCAACGCATCTGAGCGCGCCAAGTACGTTCAGGCGGCGACGAGCACGAGCGGCGTCGGCTCGGTGCGCGACGATCTGACGATCGATCCGCACATTCAAGGCGCGCGCGAGGACGCGCTCGATGCGGCGCTGGACGTTCGGGTGTCGGCCGCGATCGCCGCGCAGACCGGCGTCAATACGTTCCACGTCGCGCCTTCGGCGCGCGACGGCGTCGTGACGCTGAGCGGGACGGCTAGCCGTGAGATCGATCAAGTGATCGTTCAGACGGTGCGCGGCGTGCCCGGAGTCAAAGACGTCGTCGACCACATTTCCGTACAGTCCTAGCTGCGGTTGAGCCAACCGAACGTTCGCCGGAACACCACCACCGAGAGGGCCAGCATCACGACCGCAAGCACCAGCCGGCGCACGGCGTCGTAGCGGGCATCGCCCTCGAAATGTGCGCGCATCGCGGTGACGTCCGGTCCCGGAGACGGGGGCATGGCCTCGGGCGGCGGTCCGCTCGTTCGGAAGAAGAAGTTGCCGGCGTGTCCGGGTAGCCTGCGCTCCATGAATACCCGCGGGCCTGCGGTGGGATTCACCACCCGAAAGGCGCTATTGACGATGCCCGCGACGCTGACGAAAAAAACCACGACGGTCAGCAGGCAAACCAGGTAACCAAAGATCTCGGCGATGGGCGAAGTGCGCTGCATAGTGTCCTCCTGACATCTAGGACACTAGCGTGCGCTCCCAGCCTTGGAATTCACTTTGAAGCGCGGCGGCCGGCTAACACTTCCGGGTGAAACTGTACCCTCCGCCCGTGAGATGCTTGCCGTCGGCCGATAGCGTCATGTTGTGATTTCCGTAATAGGTGATGATGGCTTTGTTGCCGCTAAGCACCCAGCTCCCGACCACGTCTTCGCTGTCGGTCAGGCCGCCGCTCGCGTCGAGCTTGATCGTGAGCTTAGGGTCGTCGTCCGATTGCCACGTGCCGATCAAATTGGCGGTCGTGCAGCCGGTCGGCATCGGCGAGGGCGTGGCGAGCGCGGTTTGTTCTCCGCCGTTGAAGTTGTGTGCGATATCCAAACACAGCGCGCTCGCGTCGTACGGATTATTCGGCGTCTCGACGCTGCAGGTGAAGCTCACGACATAGCCTTTGCCGTTCGGATAGCAGTGCACGGTCGCGGCCGCGGTGGTGTCGGGTCGTCCGACTTGCACGAGCGGCCCCGTGGCAAGCCAGTCACCCGGCGACGATTCGTTCGCATTTTGCAAATACGTGTCCAGGGCGGTCTTGGCTTTGCTCGCGCACTCGTCCATCGTGCCGGTTGGGATCGCGTAGCGAAGTCCCGTCGATAAATCGACCGCGGCCGGCGAGAGTGCGCCGGTGACGACCAGAGCGAACGCAAAGAAGACCGCGAACAAACGGCCGCGCGAAGCGATTAACGCCACGATGCACCTCCGGCTGCTGCTGCTGAGGTCGTCGCGCCGAAGGCCGCGATGAGTTTGTTGCACAGCGCACTCGCCGAGTCGGGATTGGGCGGTACCTGCACGCTGCAGGTGAAGCTCACTGCATAGCCGTCGTCAAGCTGGTGGCATTCAACGACCGCGGCTGCGGATATGGCCGAATCTATGCTGCTCGATCCGACCCAATTTCCCGAACCGGGGCCGGCCTCGACGACGTTTTGCATGACGGCCGTCAAGGCGCTCTTCGCGCGCGCGCTACAGTCGCTAAAAGGCTTCCCAGGCACGACGCTGCGTTGGCCAATCACGGTATCCAACGTTGCACCAGCCGGTGCCGTGACAAAAATCGCGCCGAGTGCAAACGCGGCAGCGAAACATGCGATGCGTGAGCAAGTCATCGTGAGTAAGAAGCCTCCTCGGCGGGATGTCGTTGGACCTTGGAACGCCTTTCCCTTGCGGCCAAGGCGGATTGCCCGGATTCGACTCAGAAATTCTCATGCATGTGCCGGAACATTAAAACGCTTCACAATTTTTCGCCGCCCGCGAGCGATGACGAGATTCGCGCCTCGGCAATTCAGTTCGTGCGCAAGCTCAGCGGCTCGACGCATCCTTCGAAGGCTAATGAAGCGGCTTTCGATCGCGCGGTCGATCGTGTGACCGACGCCGCTCGTGAACTTCTCGCTTCGCTGGTTACGCATGCGCCGCCGCGCAATCGAGAAGAGGAAGCCCTCAAGGCGAAAGAGCGCTCAAAGTTGCGTTTCGCGCAACACTAGACCCCTAGAGCCCGCCCTCCGAGCGGGGTTCACGCTCTCGTGCTAGCGAAGAACGCGGCGTGCGTAAGATCAACACGAAGGACGTCGACGAAGAAGAGAATTGGTCGCCCAAGCGGACGATGGGCGCATACGACCGCAACATTTCCATCGCGCTGGGTCGCGATCCGTACTCGAACGACCTGTTCGAGCGTCAGCCGTTCGATGTCGAAATCCAGCGAATTCCGGCAAGGGTTCCGGGGTATCCGTACCATTCGCACAGCGCGCAGTGGGAGTTCTACCTCGTTCTTTCGGGGAGAGGCGTCGTACGCGACGATGACGGCAAGACGGCGGTGGGCCCGGGCGACGCGTTCTTGTTCAAACCCGGCGAGGCCCATCAGCTCATCGGCGGCGATGAGGAAGATTTGGTTGTGATGTGCATCGCCGATAATCCATTTGGCGAATCGTGCCACTACCCCGACAGCAAGAAATGGTTGGTTCGATCGCCCGAGCGCACGTTGATTCGCTCCGACGCGCTCGACTACTGGGACGGCGAAGAATGATCAGCTATACTCACGGTGCGAGCGACGTCGCGCTCATCGGCGAAACGATCGGCGATCTGCTCGATCGCGTGGCAAGCCGGCATCCCGATCGCGACGCGGTCGTAAGCCTGCATCAAGGGGTTCGTCTGAGCTACGCGCAGTTCGCGCAGGCGTGCGACGAGGCTGCACGCGGTCTGCTTGCGCTCGGCGTGCAGCACGGCGAGCGCGTCGGCATATGGTCCACCAACAACGTTGAATGGACGATCGCGCAATTTGCCACGGCGAAGATCGGCGCCATTCTCGTCACCATCAATCCGGCGTACCGAACGGTCGAGCTCGAGTACGCGCTTCGTCAAAGCGGTGTCCGGACGTTGCTCGCGCAGACGCAGTACAAGACGAGCGACTATCTCGGCATGCTCGAAGAAGTTCGCGACACGCTGCCCGCATTGCGCGAAGTGGTCACGATCGGTGAGGGTGCGCCGCGCCGTCGTGGAGATCTGCGCTGGGAAGATCTGCGCCGAGCCTCCGGCAGCGTCACGCCCGAGCAGCTCGAAATCCGCCAGCAGGCAACGCAGTTTGACGAAGCGATAAATATCCAGTATACGTCGGGGACGACGGGCTTTCCAAAAGGCGCGACTCTCTCGCACCACAACATTCTCAACAACGGGTTTTTCGTGGGTGAGGTTTGCCGCTATACGCCGGAGGACCGTGTGTGCATTCCGGTTCCCTTCTACCATTGCTTCGGAATGGTGCTTGGAAATTTCGCCTGCATCACCCACGGCTCGGCGATCGTGATTCCGGCGCCGACGTTCGATCCTCAGGCATCGCTCGCCGCGGTGCAAGCCGAACGCTGCACCTCGCTCTACGGCGTTCCCACGATGTTCATCGCGGAGCTCGAGTTACCGAATTTCGCGGATTACGATCTGTCCTCGTTACGCACCGGCATCATGGCCGGCGCTCCGTGTCCGGTCGAAGTGATGAAGCGCGTGCGCAGCGAGATGCATATGGACGAGGTGACGATCTGCTACGGGATGACCGAAACCTCGCCGGTTTCGTTGCAAACGGCGGTGGACGATCCGGTTGAGAAGCGCGTTGGGACCGTCGGGCGCGTTCATCCGCACGTCGAAGTGAAGATCGTGGACGAGCACGGCCGTATCGTGCCGCGCAACACCCCGGGCGAACTCTGCACCCGCGGCTACTGTGTCATGCTCGGCTATTGGGACGATCCGCAGAATACGGCGGCATCGATCGATTCTGCGCGGTACATGCATACCGGCGACATCGCGATCATGGATAACGACGGCTACGTGATGATCTCCGGGCGCGTCAAAGACATGGTGATACGGGGCGGCGAGAACATTTATCCGCGCGAGGTCGAGGAATTTCTGTTTTCGCATCCCGCAATTCGGGACGTGAGTGTCGTGGGGGTTCCGGATGACCGCTTCGGCGAACAGCTCTGCGCTTGGATCGTCCTGCGCGAAGGAGCGAGCGCGAGCGAAGAAGACCTAAAAGCCTTCTGTCAGGGAAAGATCGCGCATTTCAAGGTGCCGCACTACGTGCGGTTCATCGACGGTTTTCCAATGACCGTGACCGGAAAAATTCAAAAGTACAAACTCCGGGAAATGTTCAAGGAGTCGTTGGTCTAGCCGGCCGTTACTCGATGATGACGAGCCCTTCGAGGACGAGCAGTCTGATCAGGAGGGCGCGGTGCTCGGGCGAAAGCGCCGGATCCATTTCGGCGACGGTCGTGGGGCCTTGCTGGAGGCGCTCGAACGCCGAGCGGCAGATCGGCGGAAAGGCGACGACCTTTCCCGCGATGAGCAACTCGATCCCTTCGCCCCGCCTGCGCACCATGTAGGGTATGGTGTCGTCGATGCGTACGCGCGTCGCCGGTTTGATATCGAAGGTGTCGAGCGCTTGCTCGAACGCGCCGTTCGCATTCGGGCGGGTCAGACGGAAGAGCTCATTGAGGGCGATGTCGACCGCGACTTGCATGCGCGGCGTTTCAAACGTCTGCGCCAAGCGTGACTCAAAGAACTCGCCCAGACGCGTCGCAAGATCTTCGCGAGCGAGCACGGCGGGCGGCAGCGCGTGGCGCAGCTCGACGTCTTGATCGCCCGCGATGCGCAGCGCAAGGTCCATCACGTCGGTGACGCGGACCGGGGCCAGGGCGAAGGTGCAGTGGAGCGAGACGCTTTCCGAGGTCTTGGCTTCGTGCGGAAATCCGCGCGGGATATATAAGGTGTCCCCCGCGCGCAGCCGCACCTCGTCGAGGAGCTTCAAGCCTTCGACTTTCGTGCCGCTGTGGAAGGGCTGCGATTCGAGCGGGAGCTGGATGATCGGCTCGTAGACGCGCCAGGTTTTTTCGCCGGCGAGCTGAGCCGTCAGCGTGTCGTGCGTATCGTGGTGGACCTGAAAGCCCTGCGCCGCGGGCGGCGTGAAGTACACGTTGGGCTGTGCGAAGGCCATGAGGTCGCGCTGCAAGGCGTTGCAGAAGCGCTGGAGGCCGGCGCTAAAGAGCGCGGCATCCTTAATAATTAGGGTGTATCCGTCGGCGAAATAGGACACGACCTTGCGCGCGTCGATCCAGCGGCGCGGGCCCTTGCCGGTGAGGCGCCAGCGTACGCTCGGTCGTTCGTAGGTGAAGTCTTCCTCGGGGACCTCCGGGCTGCCGGCTTTGACGAGCGCGAAATTCTCAGGCTCGCGCGCGCCGACGACGAGCGAGTCCTCGACGTCGGCGACGGAGTACACGCTGGCGAAGTACGCCGGGTCGTTCCGCTCGACGTGCAAGGGTATCTTCTCGAAATGCTGCGCGAAGAAGTCAGCCGTCTCGCGAGGCGCGAGCATGAACTCGAGCGCCGGGCGTCTCGTAACGAGCGAATCCACTCCAGGGGGTATCGACCGGCCCCGCTCCTGGGCTTAGCGGGTAGGGCGGAGCGCGAGCGCTTTAACCAGATGGCCAAAGGTCCCCATTCCGAATTGTGTAACCGTCGAGCCAGCAATCCCCCGCCCCGCATGCGATCGACGTCAAAACGTTAAGGAGTATGAAGAATGCCCGAGTTGCGTGATTTTCTTGAGTTGTCCTACGGTGAGCTCGAGGAACTCAACCTAGCGGCCAAGGAGCAGCGCAAAAATCGCGTACCGCTGGACAAAGTCAAAGAAGAGCGGCTCAGCTATCTTAGCAAGGAAAAGCGGATCAAGGCCGTCACGGTCCTGTTCTCGGATCTCGAAGGCCGGCTCCACATGCTCGACTACGACAAGAAATTTTTGCTCAAGTCGTACGACAACCTCACCTTCGACGGCTCGTCGATCCGCGGTTTCACCCCGCAGCGCGAGAGCGACCTGCGCTTGGCCATCGATTGGCCCGCCTTCTATTGGGCGCCGGCCGACGTGTTTGGACCGGGTAAGGTGTTGGTCTTCGGTGACGTGTCCAATCGTGACGGCTCGCCCTTCTCGGCCGACATCCGCGGCGTGCTCAAAAAGCTCTCGAACGACCAGTTTGCCAAAAACGGCTACACGCTCAACGCCGCCAACGAGATCGAGGGTTTCCTCTTCGACGGGGTCGACGCCGAGCAACGCTTCCATCAAACGGGCGGGTTTGAGTACGTCAACACCGGCGGGTACTACAAGTCACTCCCCGGCGATCCGCTCCGGTCGTTCATCGACACCGTCGCAGAAGTGCAACGCTCGATGGGCTTCGAGAACGAGAAGGACCATCCCGAAGTCGCTCCCTCGCAGTTCGAGATCAATTACAACTATGGTGAAGTCGTCGCCGCGGCCGACCAGATCGCGCTCTACAAACTGATCTGCCGCCAAGTCGCAACCCAGATGGACATGACCGCGAGCTTCCTGCCCAAGCCCGTAGTCGGCGTCAACGGGAACGGCATGCATACCAACGTGTCGGTGAGCAAGGACGGCAAGAATCTCTTCTGGGATCCCAAGGGCGACGAGAACCTCAGCACGTTCGCGATGGAATTTACCGATCGCATCTTGAGCGCAGGCCTCGACATCTGCCTCATGCTCAACTCGTCGGTAAACGCCTACCGCCGGCTGGATCCGCACTTCGAGGCGCCCAACCAAATCAAAGCCTCTGCGGTCGATCGCGGTTCGATGATTCGTTTTCCGATCGGCAACGAGCGCAGCGTACGCGTCGAGGTGCGTTCGGTTGCGCCCGACGCGAACCCGTACATGGTGATGCTCGGAGTTTTCAAGACCGGGCTCGAGGGTGCAATCGCAAACACGCCCAACCTCCGTCAAGCCGAGCGCTACCTGCCCGACAACATCTACGATGCGCTCGACGCCTTCCGCAAATCGTCCTGGACCAGCACGATGCTCGGCGACGACGTCAAGGAACGCTACGCCGAGCTCAAGCAGGTTGCTGCCGATCGCTGCCCGCGTTCATTGGGCACGTTCGTGAAGGCTCCTGAGGTGCAATTTCACCACGAAGTGTACAACCAATACCTCTGGAACCTCTTTTAAGGTTTTCTTATACAATGCGTTAACGGCGGAGTTTACCGTTAACGCATTGTATAATGCGCGCCCCCCCTTACACGCCTAAAATACAACAATCTCTCCACCTCCACTGCTGTAAGGGGTTCGTTTAGTGTTTGTATTAGCTGACGTCAACCCATACTTAGAAGCCCCGAAATGGCTGAACTCCGGGGACACCGCCTGGCAACTCACGGCGGCAACCTTCGTCGGTATGCAGAGCATCCCGGGGCTCGCGATCTTATACGCCGGGCTCGTGAAGAAAAAGTGGGCGCTCAACTCGGCGGTCATGGTCTTCTACGCGTTTTCGATCGTGCTGCTGACCTGGACGCTTCTGAGCTACAACATGAGCTTCGGCAATCCGGCCAAACTCGGCCCGGGTATTCTCTCTGCGATTATCGGCATTCCGGGCCCGGCGCTGGGGCCGTTCTATGAGATCGGGCAATCGGTCGTTCCGCTCGCCGCGGGCGGTATGCCGGAGTTGCATTTCCCCGGCTCCGCGATGATCTATTTCCAATTCGTGTTCGCGGCGATCACGCCGATTCTCATCGCGGGATCGGTCTTTGGGCGCATGAATTTCAAGGCGTGGATGCTGTTCGTGCCGCTGTGGAGCGTCATCGTGTATTCGATCGGCGCCTTCTCTCTCTGGGGCGGCGGCTGGCTGGCCCAACTCGGCGCCGTCGACTATTCCGGCGGTTACGTCATTCACTTGGCGGCGGGCGTGTCGGGCTTCGTTGCGGCAGCCGTCGTCGGTCCGCGTTTGCTCGCCGATCAGCGTGACTTCGAGCCAAACAACTTGATCATGGCCTTCGCCGGCGCCGGCATTCTTTGGCTTGGGTGGAACGGCTTCAACGGCGGCGATCCGTACTTCGCAAACGCCGACGCGGGCGCTGCCGTGCTCAACACCAACATCGCCACCGCAACCGCGCTGCTCGTGTGGCTCATCGCCGATATGTTCGCGACCGGCAAGCCCAACGCGGTCTCGATGATCAACGGCATGATCGCCGGCCTCGTCGCAATCACGCCGTGCGCCGGTTACGTCAACGGCTACGGCGCGATCGCGGTCGGACTCGTCACGATCCTCCCGTGGCTCACGCTCAACTACATCGGCAAACTTGCCTTCATGAAGAAAGTCGACGATACGTTCTCGGTGCTTCACACGCACGGCGTGGCGGGTCTGGTCGGCGGTCTCATGGCGGGCCTGGTGGCCGATCCAAACATGATCGAATACGTCGCGAATGCCGCTGCCGGGAAGAACGCGGCGACGGTCAGCGTTTCGGGCTGGCTCTACGGCGGCGGCCCTGCGCAGTTCATCCATCAAGCCGAAGCCGCGGGCTTCATTATCGTCACGAACATCATCGGCACGTTCATCATCCTCAAGGTGATCAGTCTCATCGTGCCGTTGCGCGTGACGGAAGATATCATGGTCGCGGGCGATCTCGCGATCCACGGCGTCGATCCGATTCCGGGCATCGGTGTGCCGAGCGGTGCCGGTTCACACGCATGAGGGTCGCAAGCATAGCAATCGCCGCGGCGGCAGCCGCTGCGATCATGGTAGGGGGAGAGAAGGCGGCGTCTGCTCAGCAGACGCCGCCTGCCACCTCCGGCTCTGCCGCGAGCGCATCGCCGGCGCCGACGCCCACGCCCACGGCAACGCCGTTTGCTTCCGGCTCGATCGGCGGCGCGCTGATGGTCTTCGGGATCTCGACGAGCAATGTCAACGCGACCGGCGCGCTCGACACCGCGACCGGAGCCGACCTCGCGAGTCGCGCGGACCTGAGCGACATGCTGATCACCGGCAGCGTCACATCGGGATATTACAAAGCCAATGCGACCGTCGGCGGATACAATTTCCCGACGATCGGGACCGCCATCAATTCTACGTTCAATAACTACAAATCGCTAACGAGCAACGCAACCTGCGCCAATACCAGTTGTTTTGGCCTCGTTCCGATCTACCAAGCCACCTACACCTCGCCGGACCAGCATCTCACGATCTACGGCGGACAAATCGGAACGCTGCTTGGCGCTGAAGGCGCCTTCACGTATCAAAACGTCAACATTCAGCGCGGGCTCGGCTGGGCACTCGAACCGGTAGTGAGCCGCGGCGTGCACGTGGGCTATACGAACGGCCCGTGGACGCTCGCGCTGGAAGACAACGACGGCTTCTATAGCGGTTCGCTGCGCACGATCGAATACGAAGTGTCGTGGGCGCCCTCGAGCACGACCTCGCTCACCTTCGTCGGCATGAATCCGGGCGCAAACGTCCCCGGCAACGCGACCGCGTTCATCGCCAACCAATCCGAATACAACCTGTACTACACCCATACGGCAGGGCGCTGGCAGTTCTCGCCTTACGTGCTCTTCGTCTCTTCGCCGGCTTCGGCTCCCCTCGGGTACACGTCGGCTGAGTCGGATTACGCGGTCTCGCTGCTCGGAGCATATTCGTTCTCCAGCGCGTGGTCGGTAGGCTTTCGCGCCGAATATGCGGAGAACGAAGCCGCCACCAACGCGACGAGTCCGAACGCGTTCTTGCTCTACGGCCCGGGAAGCAACGCGACGACCTTTACCCTCACGCCGACCTATAAGTTCGGCGGAAACGGCATGGTGCGGGTCGAGTGGTCCAACGTCGTGGTCCGCGACGGTCTGGGCGGGACGCTCTTCGGGCCGGCCGGTGTCGCGACGTCGCAAAACCGCTTCGGGATCGAACTAGGGGTCAGTAAGTAAAGGAGCGCTCGGGGCCGCAAACGAACGTACGTTCGTATCCGAAAAAGGCGCTTTGACGCGCGGGGCCGGCATGGTAAGATCAGCCGTCCGGTCCCGCTCGTCGCGACCGGTAGTGCCCCGGATCTGCCGGGTCACTTGGCTAGAACGTCGCCCTGTGGGCGCGTTTCAACCACCTAGTCGAAAGGACAACTACAGTGGCCGCCTCCAAGACGAAGCGCGCGGTGAAAGATCGCCGCCCTAAGCGCAAATCGTGTAATTTCTGCGCCGATAAGGCGCTCGACATCAGCTATCGCGATGTCAATCGCCTCAAGAAGTATGTGTCGGAGCGAGGGAAGATCGTCCCGCGACGCATCTCGGGCAACTGTGCAAAGCATCAGCGTTTGCTAACGACCGCGGTCAAACGCGCGCGCGTTATCGCTTTCCTTCCTTACGTTTCCGAATAGCCACGGGGTTCAATCCATGAAAGTCATTCTTCTGAGCGACGTTAAAGCGCTCGGGAAGAAGGGTGATGTCGTCGATGTCGCCGAGGGGTATGCGCGCAACTTCTTGCTGCCGCGCAGTCTCGCTTCCGAAGCGAATAAGGGCGCACTCGCCGTCCATGCCGATCAGAAGCGCGCACAAGAAAAGCGCGAAGCGCAAACTCTGGCCGAGGCCAAAGAGCTTGCGAGCAAGATCGAAAGCACGCCGCTCGCGGTCAAAGCCAAAGCCGGCGGAAACGGCAAGCTCTTCGGCGCCGTGACCAACGCCGACGTTGCCGGCGCGATCTCCAGCACCCTCGCGGTCGACGTCGATAAACACAAGATCGAGATCAAGAGCCAGATCAAGGCGCTCGGCTCGTATCCCGTGGAGATCAAGCTCCATCGTAACGTCGTTGCCAAAGCAACGATCAACGTCGTCTCGGCTTAGGGCCTGCGGGGCATGGCCGCAACGAACGGTGAATACGCTTCACGTCTGCGACGCAAGTACGGTGTCGAAGACGAGCTAAACCGTTACGTCTCGGCTCTCTACGAAATGCTGGCCGGAGCCATCGGGCAAGAAAAGCTCGTGCTCCGTGCCGGCAAAGTGAGCGCACTGAAGATGATGCGCTCGCAGAATCTCCCCGACCGTCTTTGTGCGCTCGCGCGTCTGGTTTTCGAAGATCCCACGCTCGAGCGGGCGACGACGCGCGGACAGCAGCGCAAAACGATCGCCGAGATCGAAGAAGCGATGGCCGATTTGCTCGCGCATAAGAGTGTGGGCGACGCGATCGACAAAAAGGTCTCGGAGAAGATGAACGCGCGCCACCAGGAGTATCTCAAAGATCTCAAGCTGGAAGCGTTGCGCGACGACAGCGGTCCCGAGACGGCCGCAACCCAAGCCAAACTCGAAGAGCTCGAAGCGCTCTCGCAGCGCAGCCTCGCGGCGTCGGCGCTGCAGCAGTTGCGTCCGCAGCGCCTGGCGGAAATCGTCGGTCAAGAGAGCGCGATCAAAGCGCTCGTGGCCAAGATCAGCTCACCCTATCCGCAGCACGTGATACTCTACGGACCGCCCGGCGTGGGCAAGACGACGGCGGCGCGCCTGGTGCTGGAACTCGCGAAGTCGCGCGCCTACACCCCGTTCGCGAAAGACGCGCCGTTCGTGGAGACCAGCGGCACGACGCTGCGCTGGGATCCGCGCGAAACGACCAATCCGCTGCTGGGCAGCGTGCACGATCCCATCTATCAGGGCAGCCGGCGCGAATTTGCGGAAGGCGGCATTCCCGAGCCTAAACTTGGCCTCGTGACGCGGGCGCACGGCGGCGTGCTTTTCATCGACGAGATCGGCGAACTCGATCCGCTCTTGCAGACGCGCTTGCTCAAAGTGCTCGAGGACAAACGGGTGACGTTCGAGTCATCCTATTACGACGAGAACGCGCCGAACGTGCCCGCTTACATCAAACGCTTGTTCAAGGAAGGCGCGCCGGCGGATTTCGTGCTGATCGGAGCGACGACGCGCGATCCGGAAGAGATCGATCCGGCGATTCGCTCGCGCGCGTCGGAGATTTTTTTCTCGCCTCTGACCCAGCACCAGGTCGTCTCGATCGTGCAAGGTGCGATCAAGCGGCTCGGAGCGAAGGCGGCGCGCGGCGTGCCGCAGCTCATTGCCTCGTACACGATCGAAGGGCGCAAGGCCGTGCAAATCGTGGCGGACGCATACAGCCAGGCGCTCTACCGCGTCGATCCCAAACGGAGCAACGCTCCGGTGACGCTCACCGAGGCCGACGTGCGCGTGGTCGTGCAGACCAGCCGCCTCGTTCCCCACACGCTGGTGCGCGCACGGGCGTCGCGCGAGGTCGGCAAGACCTTCGGCCTTGGGGTGCACAATTATCTGGGCAGCATCATCGAAATCGAGGCCGTCGCCTTTGCCGCGGCCCAGCCCGGCAAAGGAACGATCCGTTTCAACGATACGGCCGGCTCCATGGCCAAAGATTCGGTCTTCAACGCGACGAGCGTGCTGCGCGCGCAAACCGGAATCGACGTCTCGGATTTCGACCTCCATATCAACATCGTGGGCGGCGGCAACATCGACGGCCCGTCGGCAGGCCTTGCGATCTTTCTGGCCCTCTACTCGGCCACGACCAAGACACCGCTGCCGCAGGACGTCGCGATTACCGGCGAGCTCTCGATTCAGGGCAAGATCCGCGCAGTAGGAGGTGTGGTGGAAAAACTCTACGCCGCGCGCCAAGCAGGCATGCGCGCCATGCTCTTGCCCAAGGAGAACGCCCGAGAGGTGGACGTCGCGCTTTCCGGCGTCCAGGTCGCACCGGTCGCGACCGTCGATCAGGCGCTGCGCGAGCTGCGAGTCCACAAGTTATCCACCCGCCGTTCGCAAGGTCGTTCACAGAGCCCGCGTCGCAAGACCCGGACGTGAGAGTGACGGGATGAGCGTTTCGCATTTGCATGGCGGTTCTATCGACCGCATCCCGCCGCATAATCTCGAAGCGGAAATGGCGCTGCTGGGATCGGTGCTCGTCGATCGCGAGATCATGGGCGCCGTGGGCGAGATCGTGCGTGCGGCTGATTTTTACGCGCACGTGCACGAGACGATCTTCGCCGTGCTTTACGATCTCTTCTATCGCGGCGAACCGCTGGATAAAATCGCGGTGGCCGAAGCGCTGCGTAACCGCGACCAGCTCGAGAAAGTCGGCGGTCTTTCGTATCTGAGCTCGCTGATGGATACCGTGCAGACGGCGGCTTCGGCGACGTACTACGCCAAGATCGTTCGCGAGAAGGCGACGCTGCGCTCGCTGATCCACGCGGGCACGCAGATCACGCAACTCGGCTACGATGCCGAAGAAGACGTCGACGCTGCCCTCGATCAGTCCGAGCAAATGGTGTACTCCATCGGCGAGCGTTCGATGCACGGCGACTTCGTAGCCGTGAACAGCCTGATGAAGGACGCGTTCGAGCACATAGATCGCCTCTTCCACGCGCGCGGCGATCGCACGGGCGTGACCTCCGGTTTCCGCGATATCGACAATATGACCACGGGCTTTCAGCCCGGGAACTTCGTGATCGTGGCCGCGCGTCCGGGCATGGGCAAGACCTCGTTTGCGCTCAACATGGCGGTCGCCGCGGCGCGCGAAGCCAAAGAGCCGATCGCGTTTTTCTCGCTGGAAATGTCGAATAACGAGCTGATTCAGCGCCTGATCTGCGCCGAGGCGCAGCTCTCGATGCACGACTTACGGCGCGGCAACATCAAGTCGCATCAATGGGAAGAGATATCCCGGGCGATGGGAAGCCTGAACGAACTTCCGATCTATCTCGACGACACCGGCGGCCTTTCGATCAGTGAAGTGCGCAGCCGCTGCCGGCGTCTGAAATCGACGAGCGGCCTCGGAGCCGTGTTCATCGACTATCTCCAGCTTCTCCGTCCCGGCGTGTTGCAGAAGAACATGAATCGCAACGAAGAGCTTTCCGAAATCTGCCGCACGATGAAGGTGACCGCCAAGGACCTGGGGGTGCCGATCATCGCTCTTGCCCAACTCAATCGCGGTGTCGAGACCCGCAACGACAAGCGCCCGATGCTGGCCGATCTGCGCGATTCTGGATCCTTGGAACAAGAATCCGACCTGGTGGCGTTCTTATTTCGCGACGGCTACTACAATCCGGAAGGCCCCGAACCCGACGTGACCGAGTTCATCATCGCGAAACACCGCAACGGCCCGACCGGCACTGTTCGCCTGCGCTTCCAAAAAGAGTACACCCTGTTCGTCCCCTACGCCGACGAATCTCATTTCCCACCGCCGTAGGCGCTAGGGTTCCGGCGTTTCGGGGCGGAGTTGTTCGAAAAACTCTGAAGCGGTGTCGCGCAAGACGTTGAGCAGGCGCCCGAAGTGCGGCCGGATCTCGCTAGCCGATCCCACGCAAAGCTCGACGGTAAAGAGGACGTCGCTCTCTTCTTGCCAGAGCGCCGTCTTGACGAATTTCTTTCGCACGTTCAATCGGTTCGCGACGTCGACCGCTTCGACGGGATCGGCGCCGCCCGGCAGAGCCCATCCCGAGCCGATCATGACGAAGGTGGGATCGTCGCGGTACGATACGACGAAGTATCGGTCGCCTTCGCTTTTGAACGCGACGCGATACGCATCCTCGTCGTCGTCGCGCATGAAGAGCAAGCCCTCGTCGCCGAGCGCGAGCTCGATTGGGCGCAGGGGATCGATCATTGATCTTCCGTCATAAACGAATTGATGAATTTTTCTGCTGCGACCTTACTCTCAGTGCGGTCGACGATATCTTCGATGGCCTGCGCCCCCGCGTCGCGCAGTCGAGCGACGAGCGTCCAGAAACCGTTCATCAGGTCTTGGGGCGACGCGGCTCGCTCGTCGAGCGTCGCGACGAACAGACCGCTGTCGTGCGCGAGCGTAAAGACTACCGCCGGATGGGCCTTGTGCACCCGCTCGAGCGCTTCGTCATTTTGGTTCCGCTCGCGCGCCCAGTCGGGAATCTCGTAGGCCGTGGAGATGCTGAGCGCGTTCTCGTCGTGTTCGCTCGTGGTCACCGAGAATACTTGCCCGCGCGTGCGAAAGAGCAATTCGCTCACGCCGGTCTCGGGATCGACCGGCGTTGCATCGACGCGGTGTCCTTCGCTTTCGATGAAGCGGGTGATCACCTCACGTGCGCTGGGCATCGATGCCTTCGGCCATGTAGGCGCGCGAAAGATGCACGTACTCTTCGGCTGCGATCTCTATCCAGTGCTGCGCTTCGCCCTCGATCGCTTTCTTGACCTTGGCCGGAACGCCGGCGGCAAGCGAGTGGTCGGGGATCTCGACGCGTTCCCCGACGACGCTCCCGGCAGCGACGAGCGAGCCCTCGCCGATGACGCATCCATTGAGCAGCACCGCATTGCTGCCGATCAGCGCATGACTCTTGACGTGACAATCTTCCATCACGGCGCAGTGACCGATCGTCACGTCGTCGTCGATCTGGGTCAACGTCATAACGTGAAGCACGGCGTTATCCTGCACCGACGTTCGGGCCCCGATGCGGATCGGACCGTTGTCTCCGCGCAGCACGGTGCCGAACCAGATGCTCGATTCCTCACCGACTTCGACGTCGCCGATGAGCACGGCGGTGGGGGCGATAAACGCCGTCGGGTGGATTTTTGGGGTCTTGCCACGGTACGTGATGATCATGGGGCGAAGTAGTACGCTATGCATCGCCATAACACCCCGCTGCGAGGCGTGAAGGCAGTTCCCCGCCCCAAGGCGGGCGACCCCGGCTACTCCGACGTGAACTATCGCTACGCCGGTCGAGAAGGGCACATTCACGAGGTCGTCGAGATCGACGGCCGATCCCTCGCAAAGGTCGGCTTTGACGACCGCAAGATCGTTTACTACTATCTGGAAGACCTCGAGCTCGACCGTACCGCACAACGCGGCACGTTCCACGATCGAGACCTTCAACGAGAGGATTAAGGGAGTGCCCATCGTTGCCGTCACGCAGCCCGTTCCGGTTGATCCCGGCGGGGGATTCGACTACGTCACCATCGATTCGCAGCGCGGCCGAGTCTATGCGGCGCATAGCGGGGGCGGCGGCTTGCTGATTGCCGACGCGGATACCGGCAACGTGATCGGCATCGTCCCGGTCGGCCCGATGCATGGGGTAGCGGTCGATCCGGCAACCGGTCATGTCTTCACCGGAAACGGCGACTCTCGCAGCGTGAGCGAAGTAGACCCGGACTCGCAGCAAATCTTGCGCACGGCGATCGTCGACGGACCGGTCGATGCAATTGCCTACGATCCCGATCTCGGCCGAATCTACGCCGATGAAGACGACGGCAATCGAATCTTCGTGATCGACACCAAATCGTTCAAGCAAATCGCCGTCGTGACGCTCCCGGGTCACAAACCGGAATACATCCAGGTCGATCCGCAGACTCACGACGTGTATCAGAACATCGCGACTGACGACGAAATCGCGGTGATCGATCCCAAAACGCTGAAAGTCAAGCGTCTCATTCCAACTCCGCAGCTGAAGAATAATCACCCGCTCCAATACGACGCCGACGATCATGCGTTGATCGCAGCAGGCGAGAATAACGTGCTTGCCGTGTACGACCGTTCGGGCAAACTGCTGCATCAAGTGAACCTTCCCGAGCACGTCGATCAATGCAGTTGGGAGCCGGCGCACCGGTGGCTTGCCTGCGCGGGCGGCGGGATCACGCTCTATTCGTACGATGGGGCGAGCGATCCGAAGCTGCTCGACGACTCGAAGATCGCACCCGGGGTGCACACGACGGCTATCGATCCGAAAACCGGGACGATTTGGATCGTGTGGAGCGATCGCACGAGCGGCGACGCCTTCATCCAGGGATTCACGTACCGCTGATCAAGCGGTCGAGGTTCAGGAACGCGATGTCGAACTGCGGATCTTCGCCGAGAAGCATGCGTGTAACGATCTCGCCGATGACGGGCACGAACTTGAATCCGTGACCCGAGAAACCGCACGCGATGACGACGCCGGGGTTGCAAGGGTCGTGCCCGATCGCAAAGTTGCCGTCCGGCGTCTTGGTGTACATGCAAACTTTGGACGAGCGCAGGCTGAGCGTTTCGCTCGGCATCAGGGCGGCGAGCGCCTCGCTCATCGCCGCGGCTTCGTCCGCGCGCACTTCGCGGTCGAGCTGATCGGCCGGCGTGAGCTCGCCATAGCCATGGAACGCGACCTTGATGCCGTCGCCCAGATCCGGGATGCCGTAGAGCGGCGCCGGCAACCCTTCGCGCTCGAGGAAAAACGCGGGAATGTCGGCCGGCCCGCCGGATCCGCTTTGCGCGGTGAACCAATATTGCACATTGCGCTGCACGCGCAAGGGAAGGTCGCAATGCGCGAGCAGTTCGCTCGTCCAGGGACCGGCGCAAACGGCAACGCGTGCGGCGTTGACGATTTCGCCTCCGGCCAAGCGTATCTCGACGCCGTCGCCCTTCGCCGCGTAACTGCGCACCGGTGCGCAGTCGTACAAGTGCGCGCCTGAATTTCGCGCCGCGTTGAGGTATGCCGCGACCGCGCGCTCGGGAAAGACGACGCCTGCATAGGGCTCGTAGAGGCCGATCTCGTCGGCGGCAAAGGCGAGCCGCGGAAAACGCGCGCGGAGCTGCCCGGCGTCCAGTTGCTCGCCGGGTATGTCGTACAGCATCGCGGCGCTCGACGTGCCTTCAATCGTGGCTGAGTCAGGCCGGCCGACCATCAGCACGCCAAAGAGATCGAGCAAGGCCGTCTGCGAGCGCTCCTCGAGGTCGCGCCAGAGCGTGTACGCTCGGTCGAGGAGCGGCACGTATGCGGCATCTTCGAAATAGGCCTTGCGAATGATCCGCGAGCGGCCGGTCGACGATCCGAGATCGTGAGCGAACGCGAACCGCTCGAATCCCGCGACGCGCAAGCCTCGCTGCGCGGCGTGCGCGGCGACGGCGCTTCCCATGCCGCCCAGTCCCAGAACCGCGACATCGTACTCCATGCAGGCGACGATTCTAGGCGCGTGCAAGTCTCCCGCTCCCACGACTGGTGCGGGGAGAGCGAGGATGCGATGAATCCCAAGACTACCGCCGTCGTCTTGATCGAATATCAAAACGACTTCACCTCACCGGGCGGAACACTCCACGACGCGGTCAAGCCGGTCATGGAGAGCACGAATATGCTCGCCAACACGCGCGACACCGTTGAGAAAGCGAGGGAACTCGGCGCCACGATCGTGCATGCGCCGATCACGTTTACTCCTGACTATCACGAGCTCACCAGTGAGCCATACGGCATTCTCAAGGGCGTGGTCGACAGCAAATCTTTCCGCAAGGGAACCTGGGGCGCCGAGATCGTCGACGCGCTCACGCCCGCGGCGGACGATATCGTGGTCGAAGGCAAGCGCGGACTCGACGCGTTTGCGAGCACGAACCTCGATTTCATTTTGCGCAGCCGCGGCATTACGAACGTCGTGCTCGGTGGATTCCTAACCAATTGCTGCGTCGAATCCACGATGCGCACGGCCTACGAGAAGGGCTACAACGTGGTCACGTTGACCGACTGCACCGCGACGCTCAGCGACGACGAGCAGCGCCTCGCCGTCGAGAAGAACTACCCGATGTTCTCGCGCCCGATGAAGCACGGCGAGTTCCTTGGGACGCTCGAGGGCGCCGAGGCGGTGGGCGCCGGCCGAGGCTATTCAAACTAAAGTCGTACAATGGGGAGCAGGGGGAGCGGTCGGGCCGCAGAACCAGGCTCCCCGGTGGTGGCTGCAAGCCATCCCTTTGTGGGCCTTTTTGCCGACGTAGCTCAGTGGTAGAGCAATTGTTTCGTAAACAATAGGCCCGGGGTTCAAGTCCCCGCGTCGGCTCCACTTCATTCCCACCCCGAAGTTAGATGCCATACGTATGGCGCTCGTGCGGCGTTTCATATACGCATGCGAAGAGCGTTTCGGCCTGAGTGCCTAGCGGGCCGCGGAAATCGCGTGAAGACAAACGTTGCGAAGTACTGTTCGTTACGGTGCTTAAAAGACGATCAGTATCGCGCGTTTGTGCGCCTGTGGTTATCCGGCGAGGTCGACGGCACGACGACGAGCCTCGATGTACCTTCGCATCATATTCGTCGCTACTTCGTCGAAAAGTACGGTGAGTGCTGTCAAATCTGCGGGTGGGCAGAGCGCAACCCACGCACGGGACGCATTCCGGTTCACTTAGATCATATCGATGGGAATGCTCGAAACAATACCGAGAGCAATCTGCGCTATCTCTGCCCCAACCATCACGCCCTGACCGAAACGTTCGGAAATTGCAACATCGGAAATGGACGTCCCGGCCGCCGCGCCAGGTACATGAAGAGCCCGCGCGCGATAAGCAGCTGATTACGCTCCCGCGTTTTTCAAAAGCCGTTCCGCGTTGTCGTGGAGCACCGCGCGAAGCGTTGACGCTTGCAGCCCAAGCGATTCGAGGCCACGATACTCCGCAAGATAATCGTGCGGAATATTCGGGAAGTCCGTTCCGTATACGACGCGTTCGGCGTGTGCTTCTATCGCATCCACCGCCGAGACGTTCGTGCGCATCGGCGAGGTTGGCGCGAACACCATCGTCGTATCCAGATACAGATGCTGATGCGACACCATCAGCTCGAAATATTCGAGCGTGTCGGGCACTCCGAAATGGGCCACGACGACCGTGAGGTTCGGATGCCGCTGCAGCACGCGCTCGACGCGCTCGCGACCCTCGCGTGCTTTATATTCCCACGGTATGGGTCCGACGTGGACGAGGAGGAAGCGGTTGCGCGCCGCGAGTTCGTCGTAAATCGGATCCAGCCGCGCGTCGTCGCAAGCGACCTGCTGAACGTCTTCGTGAAGCTTGAGTCCGGCACAGCCCGCATCGAGCGCAGCGCGCAGATCGTCGGCGCAGCTTGGATCGTCGGGATGTATCGTCGCAAGCGGAACGCCGTACCCGCCGAGGCTTCGGGCCGCTTGCACCAGCCACGCGTTCAGCTCTCGCGCCATGTGCGGCCGGTGCGCGTAACTGCAGAAGACGAATCGCTCGACGCCGGCGCTCCGCAGGACTGCCGCGACCTCGCTCGGGTCTTGCGGTTGCGCGGCAATATCCCATGAGCTGTTCGCGGCAAACCAGCGGCGGATCGCGGCGAACAGCCGTGGCGGATGGAGGTGCGTGTGAATGTCGATCATAAGACGCGACCATGACTCCACTGGATCTGCGCGAGAAGCCGCCCCGCGGCGTCCGCGAAATGATGCTTGGCTGCTACTTTCTGCCACGCACGATCGACAAACTGCGTGCCGAGTTGCCCGGCGGAGAGATCGGCCCGTTTCTCAACCACGACACGGGCTTTAGCGCGTACGCGGTACGCCGCCTCGGGCTGGATATGGACGAATTCCGCGACGCGGTCGCGGGGGCGCCGGACGAAGATGCCGTGGTTGCCTGGCTGTCGGAGCGCATCGATCCTTCGGCGGTGCAGGCGCTCAACGCGAAGCTGGAAACGTTCGTCATCGAGCGCATGTCGCCCGAAGACCAAGCCTTAGTGCGGCAACGCCACCCTGTCCTGGAACGGCGTCCCGAGCTCTCGAAGCTTCTCGATATCATTGAAGCGGACGACAAGCAGTTCGCGGCTCGCCCCTAAGGCGCAACCCTCGGGAATCCGGGATCCGTCATGGTACCGTTGCCGCTGCCATGGGAGGTTGCCAGGTGGTCTCACTAACTATTAACGGCGAAAAGCATGATCTGGACGTTCCCGACGACATGCCCTTGCTCTGGGCGATTCGCGACGTCGTTGGACTGACCGGAACGAAATTTGGGTGCGGCGTCGCGCAATGCGGGTGCTGCACCGTCCACCTCGACGACGCGGCTGTGCGCTCGTGCGTCACGCCGGTGAGCGCCGCCGCCGGCAAGTCGATCACGACCATCGAGGCGCTCGGTACACCCGAGCAGCCGCACGCGCTGCAGCAAGCTTGGATCGATGAAGAAGTCCCGCAATGCGGATACTGTCAGTCGGGCCAATTGATGGCGATCTCCGGCTTACTCAAGACCAATCCGCATCCGACCGACGCGGATCTCTCCAAATCGATCACCAACATTTGCCGATGCGGCACGTATGGACGCATTCGCAAGGCTGTCGCGCGTGCGACCGGCGGAGGCCAGGCGTCATGACGACGATCAATCGTGGTGATTTCGTTCGTCTCGGCTCGATGTTCGCGGGGAGTCTCGTGCTCGGCGTCGGAGCGAGCGGGTGCGCGAATCAGAGCCATGGCGCGCCGGCCGGATCGCCCGCGCCCGAACTCGGCGGATTCAAGCCCAACGCGTGGCTGATCGTGCATCCCGATGAAAAGGTGACGATCTTCGTCAATAAATCGGAGATGGGCCAGGGCGTTGCGACCGGCATGCCGACCATCGTTGCCGACGAGCTCGACATTCCGATGGAGAACGTGCTGATCGAGTTTGCTCCCGCGGCAGCCGTGTATGCAGACCCCGGGTTCCACTTGCAGATTACCGGCGGAAGCACGAGCACCGCGTCGATGTGGATGCCGCTGCGCACGGCCGGTGCGAGCGCGCGCGAGATGCTCGTTGCCGCGGCGGCAAAACAGTGGGGCGTCGATCCCTCGACGCTGACCACCAAGAGCGGGAGCGTGGTCGACGCAAAAGGCAATCGCACGGCGACGTACGGCTCGCTCGCCGGTGCGGCGGCGTCGATTCCGGCCCCGGCGAAGCCGACGCTCAAAACGCCGGACCAGTTTACCCTGATCGGCAAAGTGAACAAGCGCATCGACACGCCTCTGAAAGTGAACGGCAGCGCGAAGTACGGTATCGACGTGCGCGTGCCCGGCATGAAATTCGCCTCGGTGCTGTATCCGCCGGTTTTTGGCGCCAAAGTCAAATCGTTCGATGCAAGCAAAGCTAAGCAAGTCAAAGGGGTGATCGACGTCGTCCAGATTCCTAGCGGAATCGCGGTCGTCGCCGATAATTCGTGGGCCGCGTTTCAAGGGAAGGCGGCGCTCAATGTGACGTATGACAACGGGCCGTTCGCAAATCAGAGCACCGAAACGCTCAAAGCGCGCTACCTCAAGCTTGCGAGTCAGGGAACCGGCGCGGTCCCCGCGGTCGCGCGCGGCTCGGCCAACGTCAGCGGGACGCGACTGAACGCGATCTACTTCGGAAATCTGGCCGCGCATGCCACGATGGAGCCGATGAACGCGACCGCTTCGGTAACGAATGACGGCGTAGAAATTTGGGCCCCGACGCAAGTGCAGTCGTTCGCCCAGGCTTCGGCGGCCAAGATCGCCGGCGTCTCACCGGACAAGGTGACGATTCACACGACCTATCTCGGCGGCGGTTTTGGCCGCCGGCTGTACACTGACTTTACCGACGACGCCGTTGCGGTGAGCAAGGCGATCAAGGCGCCGGTCCAAGTGATCTGGCAGCGCGAAGACGACACCCAACACGATTGGTACAAGCCGATGGGCGCCAACAGCGTGAGCGGCACGCTCGATGCGAACGGCGATCTCGTCGCGATGCAGCATACCGTCGTCATGGATTCGATCTTGGAAGGGTTGCATTTCCCACTCAAAAACGGGCTCGACTCAGTCTCGATGGATTCGGTGATCAACTCACAATACGAGATTCCGAATTTCCACGCGTATTACATCGACCCCGAGAGCGGCGTTCCAGCCGGGAGCTTGCGCGCACCGGGTGCGAACTGGAACAACTTCGTGATGGAGTCGTTCATGGACGAACTCGCGCACGCTGCCGGGAAAGACCCGCTCGCGTTCCGCTTGGCGCTGCTCAAGAAAAACCCGCATGCGGCAAACGTGCTCAAGACGGCGGCCAAGAACGCGGGTTGGGGATCGCCCGCTCCCGGAACGAAACAAGGCCTGGCTTTCGGGTTTTGGAACGGCACGCCCGCCGCGACCGTCGCCGAGGTTTCGATGGACGGCACGACGCCGCGCGTCCACCGCGCGTTCGTCGTCGCCGACGTCGGTCGCGCGGTGAATCCGACGATCGTGCGTCAACAGCTCGAGGGTGCGACGAATT
Source organism: Alphaproteobacteria bacterium (assembly GCA_035523815.1). GTDB lineage: Bacteria > Vulcanimicrobiota > Vulcanimicrobiia > Vulcanimicrobiales > Vulcanimicrobiaceae > Aquilonibacter. Next base: position 1,096 of record DATKPZ010000023.1, on the reverse strand, counting down.
ATGGTCTCTCGATGGCGCTCGCGAGCATCATCACCATCAAAAACGGGGCGGTTCAGCAGCACAACTTCTACGATTATCTGGTGTTGCGAATCGATCAAGCTCCGCAGATCAATGTCGAAGTGCTCGAGTCCGGGGGCAATCCCAGCGGCATCGGTGAGATCGCGACGATCCTGATCGCACCCGCGGTAGCGAATGCCGTCTTTGCTCTGAACGGAAAACGTGCCCGCGTGCTTCCCTTCAGCGAGGCGTACGCATGATTCAGCCACTCTCGCGGCGTTTGATCGCCGAAGCATTCGGCACGTTCTGGCTCGTCTTCGGCGGATGCGGCGCGGCGGTGCTCGCCGCCGCGTTTCCCAAGACCGGCATCGGCTTTGCCGGCGTTGCACTCGCGTTCGGGCTCACCGTACTGACCGGCGTCTACGCACTCGGCCGCATTTCGGGCGGGCACTTCAATCCGGCGGTTTCGGTCGGCATGTGGCTGGCAAAGCGGCTCCCCGGGCGCGACGTGATTCCGTACATCGTCGTGCAGGTCGTCGGCGCGATCGTGGGCGCGGCGGTGCTGTATGTCATTGCGTCGGGTCAATCCGGTTGGGTGCCGGGAGCGTTCGCAAGCAATGGGTACGGTGAGCTCTCACCCGGTGGTTACAGCATGACCTCGGCGCTGATCATCGAGTTCGTCTTGACGTTCGGCTTCATTTGGGTCATCGCCGGTTCGACGCACAAGTTGGCGCCGACCGGTTTTGCGGGCATTGCGATCGGGCTTGCGCTCACGCTCATCCATTTGATCTCGATTCCGGTCGACAACACGTCGGTCAATCCGGCGCGGAGCACGGGCCCGGCACTCTTTGCTGGGCCGGCCGAACTCTCGCAGTTATGGCTGTTTTGGGTCGCGCCGATTCTCGGCGGCGGAGTAGCCGGGTGGCTGTATCCGGTACTCTTTGACGGGGACGAGGGTTGAAGACCCGGTTTCCGTAGAAATACGGATTCCCGCGCGATCCGGTGCTGGTAGGATCGTCCCATGAAACAACTACCGGCAACCGAAAACGACGTGCGCGATTTCATCGGCTCGGCCAAGAGCCACGGCGTTTCCGACGGA
>DATKPZ010000022.1:0-2943 GCA_035523815.1 Alphaproteobacteria bacterium | reverse complement strand
ATCGCGCGAACGACGTCCATATTGTCGCCGTGTCCAAAGGCCGCATCGAGATCGACCACGTGCAAGCGCTGCGCGCCTTGCGCGACGAACGATTTGGCTTGCTCGACGGGGTTGTCCGCATAGACGGTCGAGGTCGAAATGTCGCCTCGCTCCATGCGGATGCACTTCCCGCCGCGTAAATCGAGTGCGGGAATGACGATCATGCGCGCTGCCCGATCGGCACGAACGGTCCCGGCGGCGGCCCGCTGTAGGTCGCCTGCGGACGGATCAACCGGTTGTCGTGCAGTTGCTCTAAGATGTGCGCGGTCCAGCCGGCGATGCGGCCGCACGCGAAGAGACAGGTGAACTCATCGCCGGGAATCCCGAGATCGGCGAGCACCGGCGCGGTGTAGAAATCGACGTTGGCATAGATCTTGCGGTCGGGATGCTCTTGCGCGAGGATGCGCTGGCTGTGATTCTCGAGCTCGCGCGCGATCGGATACCATTTGCTGTTGCCCACGTGTTCGGAGAGTTTTTTCGCGATCGCTTCGAGGTGCTTGGCGCGCGGGTCGCGCACGCGATACTCGCGGTGGCCCATGCCCATGATCCGATGGCCTTTGGTGAGCTCGTCGTGGACGAACTTCTCGGCCTTCTCGGGTGCACCGATCGCGACCAGATTGGTATAGGTCGCGCTGGCGGCGCCGCCGTGCAGGTCGCCGTTGAGCGTTGCGATCGCGGAGGTCACGCTTGCGTAGATGTCGGCGCGCGTCGAGGCGGTGACGCGCGCGGAAAACGTCGATGCGTTGTACGAATGATCGGCCAGCAGCACGAGATACGTGTCGATCGCGGCTTCCTCGATCTCGCTCGGCACTTTTCCGCTACGCATGTACAGGAAGTTGGCCGCGTGCGAAAGATCGGTGCGCGGCTCGATCGGATCGAGCCCGCGGCGAATGCGATCCCAGGCCGCGACGACCGTCGTCATCTTTGCAATCAGTTCGATCGCGCTATGCACGTCGGAGACATGCTCGCCGTGGTCGTTCGCCGGCACGAACAGTGCAAGGCCGCTGACGATCGTGCGCAGCACGTCCATCGGCCAGGCGGTTTTGGGCACCGATTGCATCGCCGCGATCAAGGGACCGGGAAGCGCGCGCCGCGAGGCGAGCTCGGCTTTGAACGCCGCGAGCTCCTTGGCATTCGGCAGATGCCCGAACAGCAGCAGATGCGAGACTTCTTCAAAGCTGGCGTTGGGCGCCAGGTCGTCGATATCGTAGCCGCGGTAGGTCAGACGTCCAATCTGACCTTCAACATTACTTAGAACCGTCGATCCAACGACGACACCCTCGAGACCGCGATCGACAACCAAACCTGTAGACATGATAGGGGGATTTTGAGGGGCCGGGCGACCCCGCCTGCCGACATTTGTCGCTGGAGAACCGACCCTTACGCGAGGTTGACGCGCTTCCCGCCCAGCAGCGTGAGCGCCGGCGCCCGCTCCATGAGCGAAATATCGCGCAGCGGATCGCCGCTGAAGGCGACCACGTCGGCCCGTTTGCCCGGCGCGAGCTTGCCGCGATCGGTCACGCCGATCAACTCGGCCCCGCCCGACGTCGCCGAGCGAAGCACGTCGATCGGGCGCATGCCCATGTGGACGAGCAGCGCAAAATCCTTGTTGTTTTCCTGATGGGGAAAGACGCCGGCGTCGGTGCCGTACACGATCACCACGCTCGATGCGATCGCGCGCTGCATGCCTTCGTTGCGCACCGTCGCCGCGTACTCGGCCTTCTGCACCGAGCCCGGCGGAATGTGCATCGGATTCCCCGGTTGCAGAATCGAGTCGAGCGCCCATATCGTCGGCACGAGCACCGTGCCGCGCTGCTGCATGTTCTTCAGCGTCGTCTCGCTCACGCCGGTGCAGTGCTCGACCGAGTGCACGCCGCCCTCGACTGCCATCGAGATGCCTTTGTCGCCGTGGCAGTGCGCCGCAACCTTGCGATCGAATTTCGTCGACTCGTCGACCACCGCTTGAATCTCGTCGAGATTCATCTGCGGAATGTCCCACACGTCCCCGTAACTGAGCACGCCGCCCGTCGCGAGAATCTTCACCAGATCGGTGTGGCGTTTGACGTGCTCGCGCACTTTCTCGCGAAAGCCGTAGGGCCCGTACGAGACGCCGGTCTCGATCGTCGTTTCCTCGGTCACGAAATCGGGAAGGTCGTTGGTGTCGCCGTGGCCGCCCGTGATCGAGAGCGCAGGCCCGGCCGCGAAAATCTGCGGCCCGGTGTAGACGCCTTCGTTGATCGCATCGCGCACCGCGAGATCGACGCCCCATCCGCCGCCGACGTCGCGCACGGTGGTGAAGCCGTTGGCCAGCATCTTCTGCGCGTTGTGCATTCCGTAGATCGCCGCTTCGCCCACGTTGTCGGCGGTGCGTCCCGGCTGCACCAAGTAGTGCGAGGCCACGATGAACGGTGCAACGTGCGTGTGACAGTCGATCAAGCCCGGCATCAGCGTCGCGTCACCCAAATCGATCACGTGCGCATCCACGCCGGCGTCGCCCGCGTTCATCGAGACGATGCGGTCGCCCTTGATCACCAGCAGCCCCGGCATATGCATCGTAACACCGTCGAACAACCGCGCCGATTTGAGGACGGTCACGTCGCCGGCGGCGGCTCGCGCGCGCCACGGAATCAGGGCCGAAGCAGCGGTCGCCGCGGCACCGGCGATGAACGCGCGGCGCCCAAGCGAGAGCTTCGCGAGGTCAAAGGCGCGCTGAGAAAATCCGCTATGCGGGCAGCGGCAATCAAATGGGTCGTTCATGCAACATCCCTCACGTCGCGGCGGGCGAGCGCATATCCCACGAGCCGGTCGACGAGCGCCTCAAACGAAATTCCCACGGCTGCGCAGGCGTCGGGCACGAGGCTCGTTGGGGTGAGACCGGGGAGCGTATTGATCTCCAGAATCTGC
>DATKPZ010000021.1:0-3962 GCA_035523815.1 Alphaproteobacteria bacterium | reverse complement strand
GCCTGCATCGATGGGGCGTCGATCGGATGAATCGATCCGCCCTCGAGCAGTCCCGGTGCCGTCTTGCCGTCACTGGTGATGTAGCTGACGAATTTCATACGGGCTAGTGTATCATGGGCGGCGGCTGGTGAGATGCCACATCTCGCAGTACCGGCACTGGTAGACGCCGAGCGATACGCCGTTCATCAGCATGAAAGCGCGTGCATGTTCCTCGCTGGGGTAGGCGTCCTTCGAGGTGCAGCTGCGCTCGCGATCCGCAACCGGATCGAGCGTGAACTCGCGCGGAAGCGCAGGTTTAGGGTTGCGCGGAGGGCGACGGCGTCGGGCCAACGATAATGTTGAGCGGCGGAAGGTTCTTGCTCTGTGCCCGCTCTTGGGCCTTTTGGGCCTCTTTCGACTCGCGGTCCGCGGTCTCCATCATCTCGGTTGCGGCGCCCTTGTCATTGCCCCAGTTGCCGCCGGATTGAATGAGCGAGACGCGCCGATACACTTTTTTCGTGTGCGGATCGTAGTCGTAGGTGACCTTGTAGAGCCCGACTTCGGCGCTTCCGTCGGGATGACGGATCCACATCTGCAACACGTTGCCGTAGGTCTGCGCGTTGAAGAACTCGTCCTTGGCGCCGGTGCCCTTCGCGGATTTCACTCGCACGACTTGGCCCTTGGCGTTGACTTCCACGACGAATTCGGTGTGTTCGGCAACCTTGGGAACCGGCGGATGCGGAACGACCTTCCCCGTCGCCGGTTTCGGTTTGGGCGTGGGCGTCGCAGCGTGGGCAACGCCGGCGAGCGCGCTTGCCAGCGCGAGCGTGAGGGCGATCGCGCGCATGTTAATTGGTAGAGAGGACGGTAAACGTCCGTCCGCATGAGCCGCAGGCGACGATGACTTGCAGGTGGCCGCGCTCGGCATGCTCCGGGGCTTTCTCGGTTGTGTCTTCACACCCGCAAAAACGGCAGCGCGTGGACAAAGAGTTCCCGGCGGAGTCGGACTGGTTCACGAATCACGCTTTATGCGGCGCCGGCGACCCACCCTTCCCGTGGGACCGTTCCTGGGAGGCCGCGAAACCCCACCCGCGTCGTGCTTCGAATTCGTGCGTTCCTGGTTGTGCTGCTGGCGCTTGCATTGCTTGCAGCTCCCGCCTCCGCCGCGCGCCCGATCGTCGATCTTCATAAGCTCGACGCTTACTTTGCCCTCTTCGCCAGCGACTCAAACGTGCCGTGGCAAGCGACGACGGTGCGTTTGGACACGTACTCGAGTGCGCCGGTGCAGTTTGCCGTGTATCAAGTCGACCCCGCCGACGTCCTGACCGCAGGATCGAATGCGCGCGCGCGTGCGATCGACACGCGCGGCCGCCGCCCGGTGAGCACGTTCAGCTTTACGCCGCCCGGCGGCTACCAGTTTCAGTCCAGCGAAGTCGACGTACAGCTCGGATCGCGCGAAGGCTTTTTCGTCGTCGAAGCACGTCGCGGTGACGTCGGTGAGCAGGTGTGGATCAATCGCACGCGCGTCGGTCTGATAACGAAAGAGACTCCGGGCGAATTGCTGCTCTATGCGACCGACCTCGGGTCGGGTCGCGCGCTCTCGCACATGCGCGTGCAATTCGTCGTGCAAAACGGCTTCGAAGCGCGCTATACCGACGCGCACGGGATCGTCCGCTGGAATCGCTCGCCGCGGCCGGTCTTCGCGCTCGCGCAGTGGGGCAACAGTTACGCCTTCGCGAGTTTTCTTCCGCAGGCGCCGCTTCCGGCGACGATCGTCGGCGTGCGCACGGATACGGCCGTCGTGCATGCCGGCGGAACGGTGCGCGTCGTCGGATTCGCCCGGACGCGCGTGAACGGCGCCTTCAAACCCGCATCGGGAAGCGCATCGATTGCGATGCGCCTGGGCGGTACGTTGCTCGCGCAGGTCGACGCACCGGTCGACGCCGCCGGCGCGTTCAGTGCCGATATCGCGATTCCCGCGAGCGCTCCGGCGGGCAACTATGCGGTGCTGGCGCAAGTCGACGGCGGCGTCGGCGGCGCAACCGTGCACGTTGACGCCGACGCGGGCGGCCTTTCGCTCGAGGTTTCAAGCGGCTGCGACGGGCCTTGCAACGCGGCCGACGACGTGCCGGTCGCGATCACGTCGTCCCGCGGCGACGTGCCCGTGCACGTGCAGATCGTCCGCTCGCCGCATGTGTACGTCGGATATTCTCCGCAAGACGTTCCCTGGGGCACCTCGCCATGGCTCAGTGAAACCGTGCAAACCAACGGCGACGGGCGTGCGACCGTCATGATTCCGCACCCCACCGACCGTCTGCCGTCAACCTACGGCGTGCGCGTCGAGTCGGGCGGAGCAAGCGCGGTGACGCGGATCGTGGTGCCGACGGCGCACGTCGCGGTTCGGCTTCAGCTCGACCGCGACCAGCAAACGCTCGGCACGCCGGTAAACTTTGACGTCTACGGCGCGCAGATCGGCAATGGCCGCCCGCTTGCCGGCGCGCGCGTGAACGTACGTCTCGAGCATGGACCTTCGATTCAAGAACAGCAGCTCACGCTCGATGCGGATGGTCACGCGCACGGCGAATTCACCGCGCCGTCGCTCGGCACCAACCTCGTCTTCGCCACGATCGAAAGCGACGGCGCACAAGAGACCGACGCGGGGCAAGTCGATATCGTGCCGCAGGCAACGCAGGATACGAGCCTCAACGGAAGTGCCGACGTGCGCATCGCGCTTGACCGCGAGGTGTATCGCGCCGGTGAGGACGTGCATATCGACGCGACGCTCGAAGGAGCGCAGGGCGACGCGTTGCTAACCATCGAGAGTGCAAGCGGAACGCGTACCGTGGTGGCGCCGGTTCGCGACGGACGCGCGTCGGCCGCACTTCGCATCAGCGATGCGCCCGGAGATTTGCGCGTCGGCGCGGCCTTCGTTCGCGGCGGCGGGATCGCTTGGACGAGCGTGCCGCTCGTGCTCGATGCACCGGGCCGTCCGATGAGCGCGACGATCGCGATGCCGTCGGAGACCTTCGAACCGGGCGCGCCCGTGACGGTGACGCTGCGCGGCGTCGCACCCGGCACGGGAACGACGGTCGTGCGCGTCAGCCGCGGTGCGCCTTCGGGCGGTGCGCTCTTTGAATCGGCGCCTTCCTTGCTCGCCGTAGGAATCGCCGCAACTCAGGTCAGCGCGCCCGAAGGCCGGACGTGGCACCCGTGGGTGGACTCGACCGGCGAGCATGCGCAGGTCATCGGGTTCGAACGGCGTTCGTCGCCGCCGCAGAATCTCTCGCTCGAACAGGCCGACACGCAGGACGTGTGGTGGAACGTCGCTCACTTCGACGGCGCGTCGATTGCCGTGCAGATGCCGAGCGCGCGCGGGCGCTATACGCTCTCGATTCTGACGATTACCGACGACGGGCGGGTGATTTCTGCCTCCTCGCCGATTACGGTCCAATAATGCCGCGCAAACGTCCCAGCCGTCTGATGCTCCTCGATACCTACGGCCTCGTCTACCGCGCGTTCTTTGCGCTGCCGCCGCTGACCACCGTTCGCGGCGTCCCGATCAATGCGGTCTACGGATTCACGATGATGCTGAACAAGCTCATCCACGACGAGAAACCGACGCATGTGATCGCCGCGTTCGACAAAGGTTTGCCGGTCGACCGCGTCGCGCTCTACAAAGAATATAAAGCGCAGCGAACGGCGATGCCCGACGACCTGCGCAGTCAGTTTGCGCTGGTGCGCGACGTGCTCGCGGTACATCACATTCCGATCGTCGAGATCGAAGGTCAAGAAGCCGACGACATCATTGCGACGCTCGCGCGCGAAGCCGAAGCGGTAGGCGAGGAGACGCTGGTGGTGACGGGCGATCTCGACTTGCTGCAAATCGTCGACGAGCACACGACCGTGCTGACGACGCGCCGCGGCATTACGGATTTGGGGCGCTACGATCCGGCGGCCGTGTTCGAACGATTCGAACTGCAGCC
>DATKPZ010000020.1:0-6768 GCA_035523815.1 Alphaproteobacteria bacterium | reverse complement strand
AAGAAATTTCCGTCGAGCGCGGCTGCATAGGGAATACGCGAGGCCGCTAGCAGGTTGCCGTAGACCGATCCGAATGCGGTAACGAGGATCAGCAGCGTGATGCCGGCCGCGGCCGGTACACCCAATACCCGTTCGACGATCGTCGAGGCAAGATGCTGACCGAGCGGCGGGGTCGATCCATCAGCAAGCGGCACGAACTGCTGCCACGGAACCGCGCCGAGCACGCCGGTCTGCAGCACGATATACGTCGCCGCCACCAAGAGGATCGAAATGCCGATCGAGCGCGGCAGAGTGCGCGCCGGCGTAACGACTTCGTCGGCAATCGTATTCGCTGCGTTGTACCCGACGTAGTCATACATCGCGATGATGAGCGCCGATCCGAGTCCCGCACGCAGGCCTCCCCACAGCGAGTCGCCCGGAGCAAGTGCAAAGGCCAGGTGCGGCGACCAGTGGATGAACGCGGCGCCGGCGGCGCAGAGCAGCGTCGCCACCGCGATCGCTCCAAGCCAAACGCTTACGCGTTCGATCGTCTTGATGCCGCGATAGAGTGCGAAGAGGGTCACCGCGCCGACGGCAACGGCAAGCAGCTTGAGCCCATAGCGCGAACCGGCCAGCGCGGGAACGAGATATCCGGCGTAGTTGGCAAACCCGATGTAGCCGCTCGCGAGCAAAAGTGGCGCAGCGAAGATCGTTTGCCACACGAAGAGAAACGCGATCAGCGCCCCCGGCCCCGTCCGCCCGAAGACCGACAACAGATATCCATACGTTCCGCCCGAGCGCGGATAGGCTGAGCCAAGCTCGGCCCACACGAGACCGTCGCAAAGCGCGAGTACTGCCCCGAGAAGCCAGCCGATGAGCGAAAGCGGCCCGTGAAGCGCGCCGAGCACCAAGGGGATGGTTATCAGCGGCCCGATCCCGATCATGGTGATGACGTTGACCGCTACCGCGCCGAGCAACCCGACGCCGCGAACCAGCGCGGGGCGGCCCGCACTCATTCGCTGACGATTGCCTTACGCAGGCCGCGCGGATTATCGCTATCGATGCCGCGAGAACGCGCTACGTAAAGCGCGAGCAGTTGCACGGTCACCAGCCACGCGAGCGTGTTATACGGGTCGTCGACCTGCGGGCCGAGCCGCGGAATACCGTCGACCGTCGTGGTGCCGACGACGTAACGCAGCGCTCCGCTCGTTTTTGCCTCGCGCAGCGGTCGTCCCACGATCTCGAGGGCATCGCGATCCATGATGCCGATGACGACACTCGACGCATCGATCATCGCCGCACTGCCGTGCCGGAATTCTCCCGCCTCGAAGCCTTCCGCGTGAAGATACGTCGCTTCTTTGAACTTCAGCGCTGCTTCGCGCGCGATCGGCGCGCCGTAGTCGGTGCCCAGCACCATGACGTCGTGACGCGCGGCGATGGCGCGCGCGCTACGCACGACCGCGTCCACGTCCGGCCCGTTCAGCCATGCGCCGATGGTTCCCGCCGTGTTCAGCAGCACATCTGCGTCGCGTGTGTGCTCGTGCGCGAGGAGCGACGCGGCCGAAAGCAAGATCGCGATCGTGCACGAGACGCTTTTCGTCGCCGGAATGGCGCGCTCGGGCCCTGCGCCGATATCGATCGTCGCATCGGCGCGCGCGCCGAGCGGGGAATCGGGAGTATTCGTCAGAGCCACGGTCCGGCTCGGCCGTAACGCGTCGAGCGCCGTGAGGACATCGCTCGAACGTCCGCTCTGCGAAATCGCGACGACGACGCGGTGTTGATAGGCTTTGGCATCGCCTTGCGCCTCCGTCGCGGCGACGGCGTGCGCGGTTATTCCTCGGCGTCGGAGCGCAATCGCGCCGAGTTGCGCCGCAAAGAGCGAACTCCCGCTCCCAATAAGAAGCACGTCGTTCTCGACCTGCGCCGCCAAGCGCGCAGCACTGTCCGAGCGCGCGATGCGCTCCCACGCTTCGGGTTGCTCGCGAATCTCCCGCTCGAAATTGACGCCCAAGTCCACGCAAGCCTCGTTGCGACGGCCGGGCGAGCCATTCATCCTCTCGGGCGGGAATTGCGCGGCCCCCCGCGAGCGAGCCTTCCTAAAGGCGCGCTTCGACCAATTCGGTCGAACCCGCGAGGCATCCGTCGAGCAGTCCGACCGTGCGCTTCGCGTATTTTGCAAAGCGGCGGTCGTGCGTGACCATCACGATCGTCGACCCGCCGGCATGTAACTCCCCGAGCAGCTCCATCACCGCTTCGCCATGCTCGGAATCGAGGTTGCCGGTCGGCTCGTCGGCGAGCAGCACGCTTGGATTTCCCGCGAGGGCTCGCGCCACTGCGACGCGCTGCTGCTGACCGCCCGAAAGCTGCGCCGGATAGTGCCGCGCGCGATGCGCGACATTGACACGCTCGAGCACCTCGCCAACGCGCCGTCGCCGCTCACCCTTGGAGACGCCGCGATAGGTCAGCGGCAACTCGACGTTCTCCTCGACCGTGAGATCGCCGATGAGATTGAAGTTCTGGAAGATGAAACCGATCTCGCGATTGCGGATCGCAGCGCGCTCGCCGGCCGATAGCGACTCCACCCCCCGCCCGTTCAGGACGTATGACCCGCTGGTCGGGGCATCGAGCAAGCCGATGATCGAGAGCAGCGTGGATTTTCCGCAGCCGGACGGGCCCTCGATCGAGACGTACTCGCCGCGCTCGATACCGAGATCGATATCGCGCAGTGCGCGCGTCTCGACTTCGTCGGTGTGGTAGCTCTTGCAGATTCCGTGCAGTTCGAGCAGCATGGAGTTCCTTTCTAATGCAACCGGAGGAGCGGCGCACCGCCGTACGCCGAGGTGTCGGAGACGATGACGGTATCGCCGGCGGTCAGACCGGAGAGCACCTCGATGCGGTCGGTCGAGCCGACGCCGAGGCGCACTTGAACCAGCCGCGCTTGTGAGGTGCGTGGATCGAGACGATAAAGGCCGATGGTCGTATTGTCCGCGGCTCCGGCGGGACGCGCGATCGAAAGCACGTTGCGCAGTGTTTGCAGGTCGATCGTTCCGTCGACATTGAGATCCGGACGCGCGCCCGGCGGAAGCTCACCGTCGAAGGTCACATCGACTGCGACACTGCCGTCTTGCGCCGAGGGCGCGATGCGCGCGATGCGGCCGGTCACGACACCGTTCCCCGTGTCGATACGCGCCGCCATTCCGATGGCGACCGAGTGTACCTGGCCCTCGGGAACCTGCAACACGGCTTTGAGCGCACGCTGATCGGCAACGCGCGCGAGCTCGGTGCCGACGTCGACCCGCGCGCCGGGATCGACCGCGACCGATTGAACGATGCCGGCCGAACGCGCGCGCACCGTGAGCGCGTCGACCTGAGCCTCCTTCGCCTGCAGTTGCGCGAGCGCTTGCGAGAGTTCAGCCTGGGCTGCGGCGACTTTGGCCTTCTGCTCGGAGGCATCGACACCGATTTGCGCGTGCGCGACACCGAGCTGTGACTGCGATTGCGCGGCTTTGATCTGGGCGATGCGATAGGTTTGATCGGCGACGAAGCCTTCGCGGTGCAGCTCGGCCTCACCGGCGACGTTGGTCGTGTCCATCTCGGCTTGTGCCTGCGCCGACGAGTAGGCGGAGCGCTGAGCCAACGCGGCAGCTTTGGCTTGCTGCTGCGCGCTGATCAAATCGGCGCCCGCAACGTCGACCGCGGAGCGCGCGGTGACGACCTCCGCGTCGAGGTCGGCATTGCTTAGACTTGCGATCGGCGTTCCGTCGTCGACGTACGCACCGGGCTTGACAAAGACGCGCTCGACCACTCCCGCCTGCACTGCCGCCACGATGTGGATCTCTTGCGGCGCAAGTGCGCCGGACGCAGAAATCGAACGCTGCAGCGTTCCGCGCTGCGCCGTGTCGGTCACCAGACTCGCGCGATCGACCGCGATGCCGCCGCCGGTGCGCGTCAGTGAAATCACGGCCGCGACGGCAGCGACCCCGAGCAGCGCGACCGCGAGGGCGACGATCGCGCTGCGTGGGAGACTGCGCGGCTTGCGACGGACCACATCCATCTCGTTGACGGCCACCGGTCTCATTCGTACCTCAAGGCTTCAACGGGCTGAATACGCGTGGCGCGCAACGCGGGATGCAGCGCAGCGAGTATAGCCGAGAGAAAGATAAGGATCACGACCGTCGTGAACGTCATGGGATCGAACGGCGAGACCGCGCCGAGCTGAGCGACGATCGCCCGCGCGGTGATGGCTGCGATGACGACGCCGATGGCCGCGCCGACCGCCGTCGTGACAAGCGTACGGCGCAGCACGTCGGCGATGAGATTTCGAGTCGTCGCACCGTGAGCGATGCGCACGCCGAACTCGCGCGAGCGCTGCGTCACCGAGAATGACACGACGCCGAAGATCCCCGAGAGCGCGAGGACGAGTGCGATCACCGCGAGGGCGACCAAAAGGATCGTCGCGAAGCGTGCCTGACCGGTATTCTCCGTGACGAGCTGCGCGACCGTATACATTTGCGGCGGCTGTACCAGCGGCATCGTACGAGCAAAGGCATCTTGCATCTCTCGCCCCATCGTAGCGGGGTCCACGTCCGGCGCGTAGACCAGCGCCGTCGTATACGCTGCCGGAGCCTGGGCCATCGGCACGTAGAATTCGGGATAAGGCGGCTGCGCGAGGTGATCGCGCTCGTTGCCGACCACCCCGACGATCGTGGACCACCCGGTCCTCGTTCCGTTCCAACCCTCGGTGCGAATACGCGTCCCGATGGGATTCAGACCGTTTAGGAAACGATCGGCGAAGGCTTGGTTCACGATCGTTACCGGCGCCGCGCCCATGGCGTCGCTCGCGGTAAATGCGCGCCCGCGCAGAACCGGGATACCTAGCACGCGAAAATAGTCCGGCGTGATGTTGTTGGCGCTCGCGTGCGGCTGACTCCCGAGCGGATACGTGCGGCCGAAGACCGGCGCATTGGTCCGGATGCCGATGTTGCCGAGCGGATATTCCACGGCCAGTGCCGCAGCGCTGACGCCCGGCAACGCTCCCACGCGCGCGAGCAGGTCGCGCTGCATCGACGCTCGCTCGGCAATCGTGCCGAGATTCTTCTCCGGCAGCATCGTGAGGTCGCTCGCGAGCACACCGCTCGGGCGAATTCCCAGCGGTGTGTTGATCAAGTCTACGAAACTGCGAACCGTTAGACCCGAGACGACGACGAGCGCGAGCGCGAGTGCGATCTCGATCACCACCAGCGCCGAACGCAAACGGTGACGGGTTGAAGCGTCGCCGCCGCGACCCGCGGATTTCAGCACGCTCTGCAAGTCGACGCCGCCAAGAGAAAGCATGGGCGCAACGCCCGCAAGCAATGTCGCAGCGATCACCGCAGCCGCAGCATACAGCAAGCTCGTGCTGTCGATTCGCACGGTCGTGGCGCGCGGCAACGCGCCCGCGAGCAAACCAGAGAGCACGTGAAGGCCCCCATACGCGATGACGATGCCGAAGAGCGCGCCGATCAATGCGAGCAGGCCCGCTTCGATCAACAATTGCGAGCCGATGCGTCCCGACGATGCGCCGAGCGCACGCCGGACCGCGAGTTCGCGATCGCGCGTCGACCAACGCGCACCGAGCATGTTTCCGACATTAGCACAGGCGATCAACAAGATGCCGATGACGGCAGCAAACACGAGCCAGAGCACCGAACTTGCGCTTCCCAGCAGGGCTGCGCGGCTGGAGACCACGGAAAGAACCCAGCCGTGGTTTTGCTTCGGGTACTCTTTCTGAAGGCGCGTCGAGAAGAGCGCGAGCTCCGCGTTCGCGCTCGCGATGGTCGCACCGGGCGCGAGGCGCCCGAATGCGCCTAGGAATCGGTCGCCGCGGTCGTCGGCGGTTGCGTGCTCGGGCAAGGCCGCGTAGTAGTCCTGAGGCATCAACGTTCCGCCATCCGGCTCCAGCGAAGGCTGATCGGGTTCGAGCACGCCAACGATTCGCTCGGGCACGCTATTGAGGGTGACCGTCTGACCGATCACGGTCGGGTCGGCGGAAAAATGCGTCCGCCAGACCTTATCCGAGATGACGATATTGTGAACGCCGGGATCGCTATCAGCCGGGGTAAGGACGCGCCCAAGTTCCGCGTTAACGCCGAGGATCGTGAAGTAGTCGGGCATCACGTCGAGGCCCGAGATCGCGAACGGACGCCCGCGCGCGACGACGGTGCCACCATCTTCGCCGACTGCTGCGGTTGCGGCAATCGAATGCGCCGCCCGCAAGTCGAGTGGATCGGCAAGCGAGAGGTGCGATGCCGGCGGTTGGTCGTTCGAGGCACCGTCGATGATCACGATTCCTCCAGGGTCCTTGAACGGCAGTGGCTTGAGCACCACGGCGTTGAGCACGCTGAAGACCGCAACGTTGGCGCCGATGCCCAGGGCAAATGTCAGCACGACGATCGTGACAAAGAGCGGCGCTTTGGCCAAGCGGCGCAGCGCATAGGACGCATCGCGCGCGAAGTCTTCCCAACGCAATCGCAGACCCGTCATCGCGAGATCGAAAAGGTCGGACGCCCGCAGGTCGGTTTCGGCCGACGCGTCGATCTGCGCGCCGTAGTGATCGCGAAACTCTCGCGGCGCGAGCAACAATATCAGACGAAAAAGCGCGCGCATCACGCGAACGCGCTCGCTGAGAGCAGCCGTCGATCCATCGCGGTGCGCACGGCATCGGCCATACGCGAGGCTTCCGCGCGAGCGATTTTTCGGCCCCACGCCGTCAGGCGATAGTAACGGCGGCGCGGATCCTCGGAGTCGAAG